>JAQUNB010000040.1 GCA_028717825.1 Candidatus Omnitrophota bacterium | reverse complement strand
GGACTCGATATCCGTTTCTAAAACATGTAGACGAATCGAGAAGCGGAGAGGTGCTGGAGCGGTTGATCAGGCTTGCCTGGAAAGCAAGTGTGCCCGTAAGGGTACCCAGGGTTCGAATCCCTGCCTCTCCGCCAGTTTTTTGAGTGAACCCTCCGACGAGGAGGGTGGCAAAGAATGTCCACACTAATTGTGGACGCGAACCCTAGGAAATGTGATGCAAGCATCTCTTGGCATCAATAAAATGGTACATATGGAATTCCAAACACCTGATATCTTGTTATGAAAAAATTCAGATAAGGAGGTTTCCCGAAATGGACATTCCACGGATTTTCAACATCACGGAAAGTGCTCATCGCATACACAATCCGTTCACGCCTGAAAAGCTCGCCATTCTCGGCGCAGCGCTGCGTCTGGAAACAGGGACCCGAGTGCTTGACCTTGGCAGCGGTTCGGGGGAGATGCTGTGCACCTGGGCACGCGATTACGGAGTCATCGGCACCGGCATCGACATGAGCCAGTTGTTTACCGAGCAAGCGAAACTCCGCGCTGAAGAACTCGGTGTCGCCGATCAAGTCAAGTTCATCCATGGCGATGCTACCGGATACGTCTCTGACGAGAAGTTCGGTGTGGCAGCCTGTGTCGGTGCCACTTGGATTGGCGGGGGAGTCGCTGGCACTATCGAGCTTTTGGCGCGGAGCTTGCGCACCGGAGGGATCATCCTCATCGGCGAGCCCTACTGGCGGCAGTTACCGCCGACGGAAAATATTGCCAAGGAGTGCCTTGCTCACTCAGTCTCCGACTTTCTCATACTTCCAGAACTTCTCGCGTCTTTCGGTCGCCTTGGCTACGACGTTGTTGAAATGGTTCTGGCTGACCAAGACGGTTGGGACAGATACGAGGCGGCCAAATGGCTCACTATGCGCCGATGGCTTGAAGCCAATCCCGGCGACGAGCTCGTCAAAGATGTTCGAGCTAAACTGACCTCGGAACCCGAGCGCCACGCCGCTTACACGCGTGAATACCTGGGCTGGGGCGTGTTCGCGCTGATGCCACGGTGATTTGTTGGCGTATCCGGCCGAATTTTATTATCCGAGCAGTTTATTATTTAAATAACGTAGTCGTAGTAAGGCTCTGATTTTGGCGGTTCTTTAATTTTTGTGGGCTTGTTGAAGACAGGTTCGTCTAGGGCAATGAGCCAGCCCATGCCGCGCTTGCGGTGAATTTTTATAAGTAGCGGTATTTCAATGGGTTGTAGGGTTCGCATTTCGTCCACGACTACCCGCCATTAAAAACATTTTGGTTATCACTCTTTTAATGGCTGACAGTTATAAAAAACATAACTGCCTCTGTAATTTTTCGTCGAAAAACCCGAAAATGCTTTTTCCGCTTTTCCTCCTCAAAATTGCAGGGAGAGCTCGGGGGCTCCGCCGATGCGGGAACGAAGGCGTTGTCCCTGCCTTTCCGCCAGTTTTTTTGATGCCCCCTCCAACGAAGAGGATGGCAAAGAATGTCCACGCTAATTTTGGGCGCGACCCCTGAAGGATAAGCCGGTCGAAAGAGGATTAGAGCCATTATGAATGTTGCTACATCAATTTCCTTAAATAATTTTGAATTGACGAGGTTTTTCTTCGCCATAATTTCGTTATTAATCTCAGCACATTTTTTCGGTTATCTCTTCCATAAATTTAAACTTCCGAAAGTAATAGGGGAGATCCTTGGCGGATTTTTATTAGGGCCTACTGTCTTAGGTCATTTTTCACCGCAAGCCCACAATTGGTTATTTAATGCCTTTGCAGAAGAAGGCAAACTGATTTCAATAATTTATTGGCTTGGTTTGATCCTGTTAATGTTTGTTTCGGGCTTTGAGATTCAAAAGAAATTTAGCAGCGAGGACAAGAAAATTGTTGGAGCTGTGATTTTGGGCGCAACTGTCATACCTTTTATAGCGGGATGGATCGCACCGTACATATACGATTTCTCTTCTTATATGGGCCCCAAGAATAATATGTTTGCTATGCGAATCGTTATCGCCATTGCAGTAGCCGTTACTTCTATACCGGTAATTTCAAAGATATTCATTGATCTAAATGTCCTTCATTCGCATTTCGCCAAGGTTGTACTGGCAGCCGCTACCATACAGGATATTCTATTGTGGATTGCTTTGGCTATTGCGACAGGATTAGTAAGCACAACAGCAATATCGGTTGCTGGCATAGCTTCTTCCGTGATGGTTACCATCGCTTTTTTTGTATTAACCCTTGCTTTCATGCCAAAGGTAATCGGTTTTGGTAATTCCTTAAAATATAACCTTTTAATAAAGTCGTCCGTTGCAGGGTATATTTTATTCATTTGCTTCCTTTTTTCGGCGCTCGCCAGTATCTTGAACGTCAATATTGTTTTTGGATCGTTTCTTGCAGGCATAGTGATCGGTTTAATGCCCAATGAAAAATTCGAGAAAGAGAAAAATCACATTAGGGAGATAGGGTTAGCTTTCTTTATCCCTGTTTATTTCGCTGTAGTGGGGTTGAAGCTGGATCTAATACGTCATTTTGATTTAGTTTTTTTCCTTTGGTTCTTGCTCTTTTCATCTGTTTTCGAAATATCGGGCACCCTGATAGCCGCAAAGGTTATTAAGAAAGATTGGCTATCAAGTTTTAATTTAGGCGTTGCAATGAACACACGAGGTGGTCCCGGGATAGTTCTTGCAACTGTCGTTTTTGACCTTGGTATTATAAACGAGACATTCTTTGTAACGCTTGTTTTGGCGGCGATCACTACTTCTCTGGTGGCAGGATATTGGTTTAAATATGTATTGTCAAAGGGCTGGGATCTGCTGAGGACAGCTCAGTAGTTTTTATATAAGTAAAAATGATTAACGGAGAGAACCTCACAACCCTGTTTACTTGAGAAGTTCTTCCAGAACCTCGATTATCTTTTCCGCGCCTTCTACTTTATTGACGAACGCATCAGCTTCGCGCGCGAATATGGAGTTCTGGTATCTGGTGTATCCTGTATAAATAATCAGCTTTGAGATAGGAGAAACCGAACGGATAGTGTCAAAAATACTTATTCCGCCTCGCTCGGGCATGATGAGGTCCAATATCACGGCATCCACGTCCTGAGTCTTCTTTAAATACGTGATCAGCGAAAAACCGTCATGGACAACATCAACCTCGTATCCCTCCCCTTCCAATATGTCTTTAAGAAGACTGCATAATGTAAGGTTATCGTCAGCGATAACTATTTTTTTCTTGTCATTTTCCATTTCGTCCTTTTTGAAGTATAGGTAAAAATATTTTGAATACCGTCCCCTCTCCTAAAACACTGACAAATTCGATCCTCCCGTTGTGGTTCTCAACCATCATCTTCGCGATCGGAAGTCCAAGCCCTGTTCCTTTCGGTTTATTGCTATACAAAGGCTCAAATATTAAACTTTTCTGATCCGGAGGTATTCCGGGACCCGTATCCCCTATCTCGATACACACTTCTTCGCCTTTCCCGAGTATGCGAAACGTAAGCACCCCGTTGCCGCTCATGGCCATTATGGCATTATTCGCGATATTCGAGACTGCGTGTGTTATTTGGCTTTTATCGATATTTATCTTTGGGGTCTCGAGATATTCACGTTTTATCTCTATAAGTTCCGGAATCTTCAGTTTCTTTATGGTAGCCTCTATCAGGTCTTTAAGATCCGCCTCTTCCAACTCAGGCGGTTTTGTCTTGGCAAAACCCATGATATCGTCTATTATCGCATCGATTATCAGTATTTCTTTTTCGATCGTGTCAACGCACTTCACTATCCGCTGGTCCTCTTTATCCTGCGACATTTTTTTTAAAAAGAACGCGGTGTTCTTTAAAACCGCGAGTGGATTCCGCAATTCATGCGTGACACTGCCGGCCAATTTCCCTAAAAAAGCGAGCCGTTCACTCCGGTGGAGTTTCTGGCTTATCTCTAATAGATCGTCTGTCCGCTCTTTTACCTTTTCTTCCAAGTGGTCCCGCGCTTCTTTCAGCTGCGCGCTCATCGCATTCAGATCCTCTATCATGAAGACCATAGATTTCTGGGTTTTTCTTAATTTCGCGATCTGGCTTTCCAGGTCTTTTTTGACCGTTGTAAGTTCAAATTCTTTTTTCTCAACATATCCTACAGCCGCTCTTTTTATATATTTGTTCTCCGCTATCTTTTTTCTTAGCGCTTTTGTCATTTCCTCGAGCCTGACCGATTTTGCGATAAGCCTGTTTTTCGATTCAATGAGTGACTTTTCCCGTTCCTCTTTCATCCTTGAAAAGAGCCCTGTCCCGAACGCTATAAGAAAAAAACTTATTCCCACAACTATCACGTTCGTCCCGAGAAAATAATCAAGGTTGTTGTATGTCGTGGCTGATGGTGTATAGACCGTGTAATGCGGCAGAAAACCTTTATACTCTAGGCCTAAAAGTGAAAAATAACAAAAAGCAATGAACACGGTTATTATAGAACTCCTTGCGCGCTTCATTATCAGGACATTCGCATAAACAAGGTCAAAAAAGTAAACAAAATATGCTATCCACTCCGCTCCGCCTAGGTAATGCACGAGTATCGTCGCATATATCACACCGAAAAAATAATAACTAAAATGAACGTCGTCCAATGCGTTAAGCGTTTTACACAACCCAAACCTAAAGGGTACCAGATAGATCGCGCTTGTTACCAGCCATATGAAGAAAATAGCAAGGACGTTAGGGGGTATCTTCATCTGGGTGAGCTGACCGAGGATGCTGGAAAATATCATCGCTATCAATAAGTTAAAAATACGCAGCTCAAAAGAGACAAAAAGCAGTCCCGAGTTGTAATCAACTTCACCGTCGAGCCTCAAATTTATTTTTTCGACCGGATCAGCCTGTGACATCTTTTCCTTTAAGTAATTCTATCTGATTTTTTGCTTTTTCGAGATCTTCCCGCAGCTCTTTGATGCGTTCTTCCCTTTCGACCGCGGACCTCCAGAACTCCTCAAGTTCCTGTTTACGGCGATTCTCCTCTTCTTTCTTTTCCGCAAGAAGCGAAACATCCTTTACCACCGCCATGACCATCCTATCGTCCTTTATCTCGACAACGCTGAAAGTCAGTATAACCTCCTTATAGCTTCCGTTTCTGCACACGGCGATCGTTTCTATTCGCGCGGAACCCTTAAAAAGCAGGTCTTTCCTTATTTCAAAGAGGTCTTTACGGACCGACGGATGGAACAAACTCACAAAGGGTTTGTTCAAAAGTTCGTTCTCGGCATATCCGGTTATTATTTCAGTCACCGGATTAACTTCCTCTATCGTGTAGTCGCTCAGCTTGCATATAATTACCATATCTCCGGAATTCTTAAACAACTTTTCGTAACGTTCCTGCGATTCCTTCATTCGCTCATAAGAGATACGCTCCTCGGTAACATCCTGCATTAGGGCTTCGACGACTTCCTCTCTTGTATAGGGATCTCGGGTAACGTATGAATTACACAAAACATATCTATCCTTACCGTCAAGCGTCTTAAAATGATATTCATGGTTCTTCAACTCGCCCCGCATCTTTAATTCTTGGCGCATACTTTCTTCGCTGTCGACATAAATAATAAGCTCGCTCACGGCCCGTCCGATAATATCCTGAACGTTCTTGCTCTTAATCCCGAGTATGTTCAAGAAGCCCCTGTTAGCGGAAAGAATGATCCCATCTTTGTACCGGCACCTGTAATAACCGACGCTTATGGAATCAATGAGGCGCCGGAACGTCAGATAACTGTATTTTTGATCATAAAGTTTTTTGAGCAGAAAAATTAACGCAGAAAAAATTATCAGGTTAGAGATGATCAGATACAGCGACATTAAAATCCACCTTTTGCGGGATACTTTTGTACCTTAAAATTAAACCGAATAAAAACAACGGGTATATTTTGATAAGTTATGTATAGTATACAATAACACTAAATGTCTTGCAAACGAGCCGCTAAATAAGAGTAGTATTTATAATTACATTGGTATTTATAGTAAACTTTTTCTTTTCCAAAAGTTGCCTTTATAAGCTGCCGTGCTATACTTGATATTGGAGGTTGAGGAGCATGGAAAATTCAGTGATTTCGGGTCTTTTATAGCTTTTCTCTCCCCCTTACAACTCAAAAAAAAGGTGAAAGAAAAGCTACTAAAAAATAGAAAAGCAAGCTTAAAAGCTTGCTTTTTTTGTTTATTTACGGGGAAATCTGCTTTGGGATCTATCACAAACTACTTGAATTTGGGGCTTTTGAAATGCGTTCTTTCCGCGGATAGTTTATTGCGAAGATTGTCTTTCTGTTCGCGCAAAAGGCGCGGGACACTTTTCCTTCTCCTTGTTATCCTCTCTCTTGCCATATAATGACCTCTTCATGACTATTTGCGTGTTATCTCTTTATGCGCGTTGACTTTCGGCCCTTTTAGTTTTTTCCTGAACCTCCCGTATCCTATGTTCATTATCGCGTCGGGCTCGGCGCCATTTTCTATCAGCAATTCAAGACAAAGGATAATAAGATCCCCTGTTTCCACGTTAAAATGTTTATCCTTTTTCTCATATAATTCTTTCATTTCTTTCGTGTGACTACGAACGAACTCCAATAACATTTCCGGATGGGCTTTGGTAACAGAATTACGTTTTCGAGATAGGCGGTGTATTTCTTTAATATTTTTTATCGCGTATTTCGTAAATGTCTTTCCGCTTCTACGCATGGCGCCTGCTTCCGTATATTTTGTTACGCTTATTTCGTTCTACTTCCAAGATCTTACAATAAATCTCCCGAAAATCGTCGGAAAGACAGTTGTGGTCGGCTATTTTCGACAGATCTTTACTTGAGGAGTTAAAAGCGATCGAGTATCCTGCCATCTCGATCATGGGAATATCGCCTTCACTGTCGCCGACCGCGATTATTTCTTTGGGGGCTATTTTGAACTTCTTTAAAAGTTTCTTAACCGTCTTTCCTTTCGCCCCATGACTTATATTTATTTTTACTCCGCCGGTGAGTCTTCCGTCTTTTACTGTCAGGTGGTTACTTAAGCAATAGTCAAAATTCAGATCCCGCCTGACCTTATCGGTTATGAACTGGAGTCCGGTCGATATCGCGACCAGTTTAAAACCTTTATTCTTCAATTTTTTTATACATTTTACGGCGTTCTTTGAATACTGAACTTTGTCGAATATCCTCCTCATCCGGGTTTCCCTGATACCTTTCCAATGTGCGGCATCCAACTCGCAGAACCGTCGATAGGTTATTTTGCCGGCCAAGAACTCTTCCTGATATTTTTTGGCCAATACATCCCACAGCCCTAGTTTCTCATGGATATACCTCCAGCTGGAAACGTGTTTTGTTATAGTACCGTCTATATCGAAAATGATCATCTTGTATCTCATTTTATCCTACGATCAAAAGGTTGATTTGCGAACCATGAAAACCAGGTTTTGTTCAGAGTTGTCTCGAGCGCACACATGGGTGCGCCCCTACGTTATTATTCTTTCTGGATCCATCGTAAGGGCGAGATCCCCTCGCCCTTTCATACGATCTCGCGCTCTCTATCAACAGGGCGGGGAAACCCCGCCCCTACATTACATTTAAATTTTATTGGATTCCCGCTGAACGCCTCTTCATGCTCGCCTTGGCGCGGGAATGACGCCGATGGGTAACACAAATCCCAAACCCCTAACAACGAGTCACAAGCCACTAGTCACGGTTGCGCCCGTCCATCGTTTCTCGTGACGTGGGCCGAGAGCCGTGTCCCGTGGGCCGAAACACGAACCCCGAATCCCGAACGACTAGACACAAGCCACTAGTCACAAGTCACGCCCGTCCCTCGTCCTAGCGAGCGAAGCGAACGATCGTCTCTCGTCCATCATCCCGCCATGCGCTCTGCAATATGCCAAATACCTTCCGCCCGCAATTCGTCCTTCGTCCATCGTCATCACCGGCACTATATACCATAGACGTTCTTCAAATCGCCTCGTTCCATCGCAACTATATACGTTCTTAAAACGTGTCGTTTCCGGTACTACATACTAACGAACCGTCTCCACTACACCCGTTTCCCAGCCAGCTGCCCACACGCGGCAAGAATATCAGCGCCTTTTGATCTCCTTATCGTCACCATAACAGCCATTGAGCGAAGGATGCCGGCGAATTTTTCCAGGTCTTTAAGGTCCGGTGCTTTCTGGCTAGATCCGGGATACGGGCTGCATGCGATGAGATTCACCTTCGCCCTCACCCTCCTGGTAAGTGCCGCGAGTTTTCTGGCGGAGCTGATCGAATCGTTTTCCCCTTTTAACAGCACATATTCAAACGTTATTATCCGTTTTGTTTTTTCATAATACTCATTACACGCGTCGATCACCTTTTCGATAGGATATTTCGCGTTAACCGGAACAAGCCTCGTACGCAGTTGGT
>JAQUNB010000039.1 GCA_028717825.1 Candidatus Omnitrophota bacterium | reverse complement strand
ATGAAGAGGATGCTTAACGGAAGCGCCACAGGGGTTCTCAATATCGCGCTTTCGGACGAAGAAAAGGCGGCATATGGAAAATTATCCGAACGGGAACAATATGATTTTATGAACGAGCGCGAAAATACCAGAGCGATCAGCTGGATAAACGGGGAACTCGAAAAAGCGAAAAGGTTTGTCGGGCTTCCGGAAGAAGGATCGTCTAAAGAAATAAAAGAAGCCGTCAAAAAGTTCAAGGCGATAGCGTATATGCTCGACCATGAGATAGGCCTGGAATTCGTGGAAGGGCGTTTTCTTAAGGCGTACAGAAACGGCAACCTTATCTTGCTTGACGAAGTGAATCTTGCTAACGAAGAGATGCTCGGTGTTTTGTATCAGGTGCTGACACAAGGATACCTTAAATACGGCAAACAGGTCATTCGCCCCGAAAAAGGGAAAATTCCGCGAATTATGGCAACGGCGAACCCATCGAGTTACTCGGGGCGTAAACGATTGAGCGAAGCGTTCATGAACAGGTTTGAGATCATTAATCTGGATGCCATGACGTCGGATGAAATGGCGGAGATCGTTGAAATGGAACTAGCCGAGAAAGGTTATTCGCTCGAAAGTTTGAAGATCAAACCAAATAAAGACCTGCCGAAAGAAAAGGTTAAAGGGGAGAAGGAAAAAATTTATATAAGCCAGTTGGCGGATGTCGCCGAAAGCCTTAACTGGTTATTGGACGCGGGGCATTTCAGCGGGATGGGAGAGGACCGTGATTACAGATTTACTTTAAGGAACATAAAACGTATAGCAGCCGATGTGATAGAACGCATGGAGGCGGGGGAAGCTGTTACGCGCGACACATGGATACGCGAAGCGTATCTTGAATTCTCCGGTGTTCTTTTAAGAACGAATATTTATGAGTTTGACCAGAATGCCGTTGAATATATCATCATTAAAAACGTGTTCACCAATAAGATGGATATATCGGAACAGGAATTCGACAAGATCACGAGCGATAATTTCAAACAGATCAAAGCCGATTTTTCGCATGAAGATCATATAGAGTTAGACGGATTAATCACCGGTAAAGAGCGGGGGCCGAAAGAAATAAACAATATAGGAAAACTGGTCGAAGTCGAGTCGACACGAATGACGATGATCGCTATATGCAAAGCGATCAGGCAGAATGTGCCCACGCTGCTCGTCGGGCAGTCCGGAGGCGGAAAAACCGAAATAATAGGCGATATAGCGAACAGGTTGAACAGAAAATATGTTTCTGTTTCTCTGGGCGACGCGACGCTCGAATCGCTCATAGGGACCATGGAATATGACAGCAGAGAAGGGCGTTTTGTGTACCGCGAGGGAGTTTTGGTAAAAGCCATGAGGGAGGGCGCTATTCTGGTCCTCGAGGAACTCAATATGGCGAAAAGCGGCGTGCTTGAGGTGTTAAACGAATATTTTGATAACGGTACGTTCACTAATCCATATACACATAAAGAAGTCGAAATAGATAAGGAAAATTTCAGATTATTCGCGACCATGAACCCCGTTGCCGGCGTGTCCGGCAAAAACGCGGGACGCGTTAAATTGTCTCCGGCGTTACGGAACAGGTTCAGGGAGATATGGGTGCCGCATGAGAAAAACGAAACGGAAACAAAAAAGATCATTGAGGTTACGTTCACCCGGGAAATAGAGAGACTGGCCTCCGGCAGCGGGATAACGCTGGCTCCGGGAGACATAAACGCGATCTACGTTTTATATAAAAAATTTAAAGAACAATTCGGCAAGCGAGGAGAAGAAATATTTTATACAAGCTTAAGAGAACCCGTGCGCCTCGTGCGTTTCATGGCGTACTATATGTGTGAGCTGAACATGGACAAAGGCCTCGCGTTTGAACGGGCGGCGGGCAGGGTATACCGTAATAGGTTGCATAGCCCCGAAGATATAGAACAACTGCTTACTATCCTGAAAGGCAGTGATTGCGGTATTCTCGGGGCGGAAGGTTTCCGGCACGGTGAAATATCTTTTGACCTCGGTGCGTCCGAGTTGAAGGCGTATGAACAGATCGGCGGCGAAAAGATCCTTGTCGCGCGGATCAACAAAGAAACAATTTCCTCAAAATTGAACGATAAAGACCTAAAACTCTTAAGCGAAAGCAAGCTGGTCGAGGACGATCGCACAAAACAGAATATTTTATCGCTGATAGAAGCTTTTTCGCAGGATGCCGAAAAAAACGGCGCGGGAAAATTCACGCCTGTGTTTTTGATGGGCGGTACCTCGGGCGGCAAATCAAGCATAGCGCGATACGCCGCGCTTAATCTGCTCGGACAGCATTTTACCCGTATTCAGATCAACGAACAAACCGATGAAATGGACCTGTTCGGCGCGTATGAACCGATCGAGGTAAAGATCGGGTTTGATGAGGCATACAATATCGTAAAGAACGCCATGGCCGAGAACAAATGGGTTAAACTACGGCAGGCAGCCAAGATACTTAAATCCGGCGGCTTAGGCGTGGACGATATCGACGATGCGTTTGACGAAGTTTCGCTTACGGAGAACATGTCCAAGCGTGCCATAGAAACGCAAAAAACGATCACAAAACATCTTATTCGGGCTTTGCAGAAGGAAACATCCGAAGAGAAAGAAGAAGCAAAAAAATATATCGTTAACATAGCGCATCTCATGAAAAACGGGATACTGAATATCGAGTTAAGGTTCAGGGAAGGACGCCTTTTGAGCGCGATGCGGCGCGGCGATTTTGTGACGCTGGATGAAGTAAATCTTGCTAATGAGGAATCTTTAGGTGTTATTTATCAGTTGCTTACGCTGGGGTATGTGGAATATTACGACCAGATAGAAGGGCGCGTCACGAAAATAACTCCCGCGCCGGGATTTAAACTTGTGGCAACAGCGAATCCCCTTTATGCCGGACGTAATAAATTAAGCGAAGCGTTCATGAACAGGTTCGAAGTGCATTATATCGCGGATATGAGCCCCGAGGTAATGAGCGGGATAGTAGAGGAAGAGTTTTCCGCGAAATGTGATGACGCCGGAAGCAAATTCTCAAAAATCACCATGCGAGATCGCGAAAAGGCGAATGGTATTATAAAAAAACTTTCGTATTTCCAGAAAACATTGAACGACGAACTGGAAAAAAACCATTTCGCAGATATTCGCGGAGTACAGATCGATCCAAAATCAGGGTACACGTTTACTTTACGCAACCTCAAAAAAATAATGCGCGATGTGGAAGAAGTATTTCACGAAGGCGATTCGAGTCCGCCAGTGCAGGAAGCGATAATCAAGGAAGCTTACCTTGAATATCTGGGCATTCTTGGAAGAAGCAACAAGAACACGGAACTGCTTAATAAACTTTTTTCGGAGAACGTCGGAGCCGTACCGGGCCTTAAAGAACTCAATTTTAAAATAACCGCAGATGCCGTGTCGATCAACGGGTTGTCCGTAGAGAAGAGGCAAGGCGAAGAAGCCTCGGCAATGGCCGATGTTATAGAGCCTCTCATAGAAGTATCTTCAACAAACCTCATCAGATATCAGGTCTTAAAAGGAATACAGGACAAAAAACGCGCATGTTTGCTTGTCGGGCAATCCGGCGGCGGAAAAACCGAGATCATAGGCGACCTCGCGCGGGAACTGAGATGGAAATACAGGTCGGTTTCGCTCGGCAACGCTTCGCTCGATACGCTCCTGGGGAGCTACATCATGGATGAGAACACCAAAAGGTTCAAATATAAACCGGGCATCCTTGTTCAGGCGATGCGGGAAGGCGCCATTCTCGTTCTTGAGGAGATCAATATGGCGGACTCGGGGCTCCTTGAGATCCTTAACGAATATTTTGACGAGGGGACCTTTACGAACCCGTTTACCGGCGAACAGGAAGAGATACACCGGAATTTCAGGCTTTTCGCGACCATGAACCCCGAGCAGGGCGTAACGTCCCGGAGCGGCGGCCGTGTTGGCTTATCCCCGGCACTAAGAAGCAGGTTTTCCGAGGTGTGGGTTCCGCACGGAAAAAGCGAAGAAGAAATAAAAAAGATCATACGCGGTAAATTCAAAAATAGAGGTATCGAAAAAAATATCGAAAAAGCTATAGACCGCATTTATAAAGCGTATTCAAATTATACGGGACTGATGGAAAACAATAAATACGGCGCTAAAAATAATGAAGGATATTACACGTCGCTCAGGGATATTACGCGTATCGCTGATATCGTTGCCCGTTCCATACTATTGACTTCGACGGCAAAAGAAAGTACGGAAACGGATATAGATGGTTTTGTCGATCACGCGTTATACCGGGTTTACTATCTTAGAAACCACTCGGCGGAAGACAAACAACTTGTAACGGAAAAAGTGTTCAACAAAGGGAAAAACGAACCCCAAACATCCGTTAAGTGGGAAGAGACCCCGGACCAGTATAAAGCATATCTCCTCGGCAAACTCATAGGGTCAATAGAGAAGAACGAATTGGACGGGTTTGTCATGACCGAAGAATCGAAAAAGATCATTGGCGATATTCTCGACGGCTTTTACCGGCGCAAGGGCGACAAAATGGATTCGAGATTCAATCCGATCATGCTGTTCGGCGAGACGGCCGGCGGCAAATCGACATATGCCGAGATCGCGGCAAAAATGATCGGGAAATCGTTCAAAAGGATCCAGATAAACCAGCGGACGGATGAGTATGATCTTTTGGGAAGTTCGCATCCCGTGACCGAAAAGTACAACTTGAAAGATTCTTTCGAGATCTTGACGCGGGCGTTTAAACAGGGCCGGAATGTCCAAATAGAAAAAGCGTTCAAACGGATGAATATTACCGACAACGAGATCAAAAAAGCGCTCGGCGGCCAGTTCAGCGAAGCCACAAAATATTATGATTATATTTTTAGTTTCCTTGTGCCAAAGGCGAACAGTGAAATGAAGAAGGCTGTTAGCGGAAATGCGGCAATGCCCGAAGCGGGCGCGTTTCGAAAGCTCCAGAAAATGGCGGTACTACTCGAAAGCGGGTTCGGCGGCATCAATCTCACGTTCCGGGACGGCGAATTCTTAAAGGCGTTCAGGGCGGGGGACGTGGTCTTGCTTGACGAAGTGAATCTTGCCAACGAAGAAGCGCTCGCTATTTTGTATCAGGTACTGACGCTCGGCTACATTGAGTTCAACGGTGAACAGATCAAGCCGGGCGCGGGTTTCCAGCTTATTGTTACAGCGAACCCCGCCAGTTACGCCGGCCGCAACAGGATGAGCGAAGCGTTCATGAACAGGTTCGAGATGCACCACATTCGCACCGCTTCCCCCGAAGAATGCTGTGAGATCCTCGAAAATAAATATAAAACGGAAAACGTGATCAAGAAAGAACTTATATTAAAACTTGCGCGTATGCAGAAGATCATTGATGAAAAAAGCCATAACGGAGATTTTGAAGTGTTCAATAATAACGGAACGTACAATTTTGCGATACGCAACCTTGAGAGAATAATCGAGGACACGTTAAAAAGACTGCAAAGTCCCGGGCAGACAAAAAATGACGAACAGATTTTGACAGAAGAAGCTTACGCGGAATACGCGGGTCTTGTGGGGCAATCGGAAAAAAATATAAAACTTCTCGGCGATATTTTTAAAGAGCATTTGGCCGGGGATCTCAACTATGAAGAGATTTATCCGAGCTATCGCCTGAATATTACAGACGACAACGTGAATATGAATGATATTAGTGTGCAAAAACGAACGAACGAAACAACCGACGCGGACAGCGTACGAAAAATGATCGAATTTAGGTCCATGCGGTATGTGCGCAGCCAGATACTGAAAGGGTTCCGCGACGGCGCAAGAATAAAAGATAAACACGTCTCGCGGCCGGTGCTTCTTGTTGGGCAGTCCGGCGGAGGAAAAACGGACATGATAGGCGATATCGCGCGGGAACTAAGATGGAAATACGAATCCGTATCGCTGGGGGCCGCGACCGTTGAGACATTGGTAGGGTCATACATTCTAGATGAGGAAACCGGGACCTTTGTTTTTAAGAAAGGCGTTCTTGTTCGGGCGATGGAAGAAGGGGCGGCACTCGTCCTTGAGGAAATAAACATGTCGGATGCCGGTGTTATAGAAATATTGAACCAGTATTTTGACACGGGCCGGTTCGTTATCCCGGACACGGGAGAAGAAATAAGGATACATGACGATTTCAGGCTTTTCGCGACCATGAACCCGCTTGCGGGCGTGATCGGGACCAATACCGGCCGCGTGGGCCTTTCCCCGGCACTACGAAGCAGATTTAGGGAGATATGGGTCGATCACGCGCGTGGAAAGGACGAAAAATACCGGATACTTATAAATATCGCGAAAGATAAAATAGGAAAAATAAGCGACGAGGACCTCGGCGCGAACGTCGAATGGTTTTACGAGCGTGTCGATTCGAAAGAACGGATCGGTTTTATGTACGGAGCACAATTACCAAATTATATGGCGCAACCCGGCAGTAGCGTTCACATGGCAAAACCACAGGGCAGGCAACCCGTAAGCGCAAGATCGACCGTAGGTATTCGCAGTAAAAAGAAGATCGATTTTTGGTCGCCAGCCATAACTAAAAGCTGGAAGGAAAAAAGCATTGAAGAAAAGAAACAGTTATATAAAGCCGCTTTTGCCGCGGTCAGCCCCGGGGGTATATCGCTTGAGGCCGGGAAAGGTTGGGCATACAATAGCTTCAATAACGTGCTCTATTATCCGGAAGAAGAGCTTGAAAAATGCAGTTTAAAGGCGCTTGTTTTCGCGGCCATGCACGAATCAATGCATAGATACGGAGACAGGTATACGCTGATATATGCAGAACAGATGCGAGATGGGCTTGAATGCGATATATCTAATGTAATAAGAGACGGGCGTATTGAAAACTGGGCTAGGTATTTATTCGGCGGCGCCGCGAATTATCTTGTAAGAGGGAACACTGAAATTATTTTTGGTAGAGGAATGGTTGGTTACTATAGAGAACATCCTCAAGAAGGAGAAGAGATGGTTGAGGATGCGGAAAACGAGATAAGTCAGGATGGAGAGCTAGTGAAGGTTTTGTTTGGCAACAACGCCAATTATCTGCAAACCGTGAGGAACTTTCTTATTTTTATGGGTAAACGCGGATTTATTCCGGGAAACGAAAAAAATGTCGCTTTGTCAATGGAGCTAATAAGAAAAACAAAAGAAGAGCTATTTATAGATCTATATAAAATTTTGATCGGCACACATACCGTTGAGAAACTTTTGAAAGAGAACGCGTTGCCGGACGTAGAGGAACTGATGTTGGGTAAAGGCAAAACCGTGGAACGCGCGAAACAGATATTAGGGAAAGACGATTCGTATGATTTTATAGGCAACGGAATGTTAGGTACCGGCAGAGAGGACGATGTACTGCGTAAGGGCACACGGGGCGTTTTTTCTTTGATCCCGATCCGGAAAGACGCGAATAACAAAATAGAATTTAACAGAATGCCGACCGAAGAAGAGATCATGGACCTTGCTTTTGAGCAGGGAGAAAATATCAGGGAGAACATAATGCCCATCGTGTATAAGTGGGCGGTAGAAAGTAAAGATCAATCCGACGATGACAAAAATGAAGACAAAGAAACGCCCGAGGAGGATAAGGACGGTAAGCGCCAGAGAGGGAACAAACCCGGGCAAGGCAACGGAAAAACGGAGGCGGGTGAGCCCGACAAGGGTGGGAAAAAACCGGACGCAGGCGAGCCTGACAAGGACAAAGGAACCCCGGAGAGAGGAAGAGGAGAAAGTGAGCCAGAAAAAGGTAAAGGAGAGCCGGAGGCGGGTGGGCCCGACATGGGTGGAGAAAAACCGGACGCAGGCAAGCCTGACAAGGACAAAGGAACCCCGGAGATAGGAACAGGCGAAAGTGGACCGGAAAAAGGTGAAGAAGAATCCGCCGGAGACGGTGCCGGCAACGCCAAACCAACTAAGCCGGGGATATTTAACAAAGACAAGGCCAAATGGAAAACACTTTCCAAGGAAGACCAGAAAAAGATCCTTGATAAAATTAATGACGAAGTCGGAAAACAGATCGGCGACAAGACCATGAATGGCGCGAAAGATTTTCAGGAGGCGAACGAAGAAGCCCTGCTTGCCGGAGACATGTCGGAATGCAGAAAAATAATGCAGGAAATACGACGATATGTAACGGAGCTGATGGGCTATCTGGACTCGATAATCACGGACACCATAAGGCCTAAAAAAGCTTATGTGAAACGCGGCGGCGTGATCGACGGGCGGCGCCTCATGAAATCACTTGGAGCGGCGTTAAGCGACGGCATGAAATTCTACAGAAAAAACCTCGACCCCACGAAGAAAAATATTTCTTTCACGCTCATTATGGACGAAAGCGGTAGTATGGAGGGTATCAAGGGGTATAATGCGCTTAAAGGCGGCGTTCTCTTTGCCGAGACGCTGGAAGCCCTCGG
>JAQUNB010000038.1 GCA_028717825.1 Candidatus Omnitrophota bacterium | reverse complement strand
ACCTCTTCTACGTCCGCGCTCTTTTCATGTCTTGTTCCGGGGGAAAATTTATGAGCCCGACCCGATATTAAAGTTACGAATACGCCGCGATCGATAAGCTCCACTATTTTATCTATTACTTCATCCAGCACTTCCGGAGAATGTTTTTTGGTCAACGTTCCGTCAATGTCAAAGACTATCGCCTTGAATTTGCCGGCAAGCAATTTATCAAGTTTAGCTATTTCCGCTTTTTTTGCGGCATCATAAACAAATTTTTCATACTCTTCGGGATTCTCTTTTCTTGTTCTTTCTATTTCACTCAAGACCAGATCTTCGCTTGCCTTGGTACATGTGACAGTAGAAGGAATTCTGAAATTTATACGATCTTCTGGCTTTTCGCGCCTTAAATGATCGTTAAACGTCATTAACATCCTGAAATCCACAGGAAAAACCTCTTCTCCATCCAAATATCTGATCTTTGCGCCCGCTTTTTGAGCGATGTATGCGCCCGGCACAACATCCCAGATCTTTGTGTTTCTTTCCATATGTATAACGGGGAGATCTGGATACGTGCCGCTTGCGGCGATCATGCAAAATTTCGCGCTTGTAGAAAAGTTTGTCACCAGTTTATTCACCGAACCGAAATGTACTCCGATATTCTTTTCAAATGAGGCTTCTTCATATTCATGTATACTAAAAATTTCCTTCGTAAGATCCTGCGCTTCCGATGCTTTTATCCTTTGTCCGTTCAAATAAGCGCCGTCTCTTGCGTCCGAAGCCTCAAAAAAACAACCTTTATGAGGACCTACTTCGAGTTCCGGAGCATAAAATAAACTGTAAATAGGTCTTCCGTTTTTCAACAAACAAATGGCAACCCCGTATTCTTTTTGCCCCAGAATTTTAAAGCTTGTGGTGCCGTCGATCGGATCCACCACCCATACATATTTCGCACTTTGTGCCTTTTTTGCAGTTTCCGCATCTTTGGCAAACGACTCTTCTCCAATCACAACGGAACCGGGAATTATCTTCACAAGTTCCTCGTCCAAAAAGTTTTGTATTTCTTTATCGGCGGTCGTAACAGGATTGCCGTCTATTTTGGCTCCACTTGACATTGTTTTTTTACGCGCCTCGGTCATCATCCAACATGCTTGACTGCCTAAGCTTCGAATAGCGGGCTCAATTTTTTCTAAAAAATATGAAGGTGTTTCTTTTACTCCAACACCTGAATTTTTCCTTTTCTGCAATGTTTGCGCAATAAATTTAAAAATCTCTTTTTTATTATTGAAATTTTCCCTTATAACAACATCTGCACCTCCTTTTTGTAACACATTTTTTCCCTGCTCGTCTGCGGCAAAACCAACAGCCAAAGCGTTTACTTTTTGTGCAGGCTGCATATCACTTTCAGCATGATCTCCTATCATTACTATTCCGGACGTATCTATCTCTTCCTCCCTCGCAATTTCTTCTAAAACTATTTCTTTATTAAGCGCGTGTTCCGCATATATACGTTTAATATATTTGGCAAGACCTAATTTCTCGGCTTGATACGATTTATTTTCCCAGCTCCCCCTCGAGGCAATATACACGGGAATCCCTAATCTATAAAGTTCCATCAGAAACTCCCTTACCCCGGGGACAAGCAATCTATCCCTATTATTTTTCATAATTTCATCAACAACTTTTCTTACTATTTTTCTTCGAACTTTCTCGGCGCGCTCGATAGTCATCTCTCCCGGGTTCAAATTACCCCGTCTCTCGGCCTCACCAATAACTATGCCAATAATACCAGTTAGTCTATAACGCTCTTCTAAAAATATTTTGCGCGCATAGCTGTAGTCTTTTTTGCCCTCCTTACCTCCGGAAACAAGCCAGGCAAGAAACTCAATGTGTGCAGGTTCATTGAATATATCTGTATTTACAACCGTATGATCCCAGTCAAGAACAAAAGCCCCGACTTGTTCCTGGATCAAGCGTCGATGCGACCTTTCTTCGTTTATTTCCTGTCCAATAAAGTTTAAATTGTCTAAAAGCCAAAGAGACGCTTTTACCCATTTAAGGCCAAGTGCTTTCGAAATGGAAACCTGCAAGGCTTCGGCGCAACAATACTCACCGACACAACAGCCAAAAACCCTTTCGACCATGGCATGATCGTTTCCTCCCGGTTTTCCGTTGTCGCCTACCGTAACGATTTCTTCCTCTTTGATCCCAAAATTTGAAGTTAGAATCTTTATCGCGTTGAGTTTTGTCGCTCCTTTGGAAAATATATTTATTGCGCCTTCTGACGCCGCTACCTCAATATCAATATTTCGTAACTTAAGAAAATTACGCATTTTTTCAGCCGTATCATACAATCGATTGCTGCCTTTGTACTCAGGTTTCACATATATGGATATACCGTATTTTTTATACAAATGATGGCGTATAAGTTCGGGGTCAAGTTCACGCATCTTTTCCAGCAGCATGTCACGCACATTATCGTCCATAGATACTACACCTGTGTCAAAATCGATCCTCGCTGGATCGTTTTCCTCAAACCCATTGTAGCCCGCGGCTCCATCTTCGATAAAACACAATAAATATTGTAATTTGTCTTTATCGAAAATTTTTGCCCTTATCTTCTCCGCGACTTCCTCAACATCAGCAAGCCCTTTCTTTTTTTCTTCGGGAGAGATTTTTTGTGTCCTCCCCGAGATTAAGGTTACATAAACACCCTGATTTAGTTTATCCACTATTTTATCTATCGCCTCTTCAGGAACTTCTGACGAACCCTTTTCGGTCAGGGTCCAATCTATATCAAAAACTATCGCTTTAAATTTACCGGCACGTAACTTGGCAAGCTTCGACACCTCCGCTTGTTGTGCACTATCCACTATCGCTTTAGTTCTTCGGACAATCTGTCTACTAATTCTATTACTGACAACTTCTGTTTTTGTTTTCGACCAATCCGTATACGTAGAAAATGTTTGGTTCTTTTTTGGGGAGGAGTCGTAATACCTGATTTGAACATCGGTACCGAGAATATCTATGAGTATCTCGGTTTCATTGGCTGAGAGGCGGAAATCAAGCTCTCCGCTTAATGCCTCGATTGCCCTCTTCCAGAGAAGAATATCTTCTGAGTAAATTTGATCTATGGTTTTGTCTTGCCAGGTATGTGCCCGCTTTTCAATTATTTTGCATATTGCGGCGGCTTGGATCCCCGCGACCTCGTCCGGATCGCTAGAAGCCAATTGTGGTGAGAGCGTATTACGCCCGATATCCGCGAAGGAAACCGTATCGACAAGAAATAGGCACACTATGGCCATTGAAATAGCCCTAATGAAGATCCTATATTTAAGCTTCATACGGTTCATACTTTATCCTTTACCCCAATATAGCCCGGAGGGCTGCACCAACCAATCGGGGTAGATCAGCGCAACCCCTTTATCCGGGAGTACGTTTTGCGTCAAGATATCGAAACATTCTGCTTCGCGGCTATACTTTTGTTGGCCGCTTCGCAGGAATTATCTGCCTTCGGCAGATAAAAAAAGCCAGACTGCTCACTTTGTTCTAGGCAGTCTGGCCATCTAGATAATTACAATAAAACAATGCGTTTCTAGACCCCGATTTTGCGACTCCTATGTCACCATAGGGTTGCCTTTTTTCTAGAACGTTAATTTATTATACTATAACTTTTTGTTAGTTCAATAAATAGTTTGCCATCTATTTCATTCTTAACAAATGACCACGCGAGGACGATTCGTTCGTATGTAGTATGTGGTAGGTGGTACCGGAAACGACTCTATTTAAAAACGTCTATGGTAGATGCGGGAACGAGGAGACTTAAAAGAACGTCTATAGTGCCGGTGGAGACGGCACGTTGGTATGTAGTGTCGAGGGAGACGAGAGACGACCGCTCGCTTTGCTCGCATGGACGAAGGACGAGAGACGATGGACGAGTAGAGGAAGTTATTCCTGCGAAGCTCTACCAGCCTTTTCTAGATTGAAGAGCGAAGCAGGATGGGATCTAACATCCGTTCCCGAATTTACCCCAGCGCTCGCTAGAAATGTCGCCGAAGGCGACACAACCTTAGGGGGTTATTATTCCAAAGAAGAAGGGGGATATGCTCCCCCTTCTTCTTTGATAGAGAAAAATCAGAATATGAAGAATATAAAGCGTTACAGATTAGGAGGGGGTGACAGTGACCACGCGATTTTACGAAGTAAAATTGCGTGGGAACGTCAAGAGGGGGAACCTAAGGTTCCCCATATGAAGCTCCAAAAAAAATTATAGGCTCGCCGAAGGCGAGCCTATACTATATTTTTTTTGGAGCGAGCGATGGGAATCGAACCCACATAGCCAGCTTGGGAAGCTGGTGCACTACCACTGTGCTACGCTCGCTTAATGAGCGCCAAATCGGTTTCCAAAGAAAACAAGGGCAGATTTTTTTACAGGTGACAGCAGGTAATTCTAGCACAGCACAAGCCCCCCCCCTGCCGAAGGCGAGGAACGCGGATGCGCGCAGAATGCCTGCTGGCAGGACCCGTAAAAAAATTAGTCCCGCATATTCTGTGTAACTAAACGGTGCGGGATAGTTCGACCTATGCCTTGCGATTGCAAACGCAATCGCAAAACATGGCCTCACTAAAACTTCGTCAACTTCTCAAAGTGCCTGTATCTTGAATTTATATCTTTTCTCGTGATATTTGTCAAGCCTTCAACGCTAAACTGTTCAACGGCGAACGAAGCCAAGATACTGCCATATACAAGAGCCTTTCTCAAAGACCTGTCGTTAACGCTCGCCTGCCGTGTCAAATACCCCATCATCCCGCCCGCGAAAGTGTCCCCCGCGCCGGTCGGATCCGTAATTCTTTCCAACAAGTAAGCTGGGACCATAAAACGAAGTTTTCCCGAGAAAAATAATGCCCCGTGTTCTCCTTTTTTTATAACGACCATCTTTACGCCGCTCTTACTGATAAATTTGGCCGCGTCAAGCAGGTTGCTTTCCCCCGACAGTTGACGAGCCTCGGCGTCGTTCAACAAAAAGAGATCAATTTTCTTCAAAAGATTTAAAAGCGATTTTCTTCTATGCTGTATCCACAGATTCATGGTATCACAGGCGACAAGCCCCTTCGGTTTGATCTTGCTGAATATATAACTCTGTAGGTCCGGATCAATGTTGGCCAACAGAAGATTATCCACAGGCTTAATATGCGCGGGGATCAAGGGACGGAAACCATCAAAAACATTCAAATGGGTGCTCAAAGTCTCGGCATGGCTCAGATCATAATTGTATTTGGCTTCCCATCTAAAAGTATTACCTTTTTTTATCTCTATTCCCCTTGTGTCAACTCCTCTTTTCTGGAACATCTTTATATACTTTTCGGAAAAATCCGTACCGACCACACTGATAATATTTACAGGCGTGAAAAAAGAAGCACTGATCGACGCGAATGTCGCTGAACCGCCTAAGATATCCCTCTTTTTACCGAACGGTGTCTCTATAGAGTCAAAAGCCATAGAACCTATAACTGTTAACGCCATGTCATCTCCTTTTACCATTTTTGCTTAAGAGTTTTAGATTCTCTTCCATCATTTTCATCGAGCAAAAATCGGAACACATCGTACATACATCGTTTTTCTTGGGCATTGAGGTTTTTCGTACAACAGATGGCATTTTCGCATCAAGCGAAAGTTCAAACTGTCTTTGCCAATCACGCCTCTCGCGCGCTTTTGATATCTCTACATCACGTTCCAACGCCAATGGAACATTTTTTACGATATCCGCTGCGTGTGCCGCTATTTTAGAAGCGATAATGCCTTGTCTAACATCCTCTAGATTAGGCAGTTTCAGGTGTTCCGCAGGGGTAACATAACATAAAAAATCCGCCCCGTGCCATGCCGCTATCGCACCGCCTATGGCACTTACAATGTGGTCATAACCCGGCGCGGCATCCGTAACTAATGGTCCCAAAACATAAAAAGGCGCCCCATGACAGATCGCTTTCTCCAATTTCACATTCGCTTCGATTTGATCGAGCGGCACATGTCCCGGCCCTTCTATCATAACCTGGACTCCATTTTTTAACGCCCTTTTTTGGAGATCCCCCAGCGTCAAAAGCTCCTCGATCTGCAGGCGATCCGTCGCGTCCGCTATTGCCCCCGGTCTTAAACTATCGCCCAGGCTCAGCACTATGTTATATTTTTTGGCGATATCAAGCACCTCGTCGAACTTCGAAAAGAACGGATTCTCTCTCTTATTTTTTATCATCCATGAGGCGAGTAACGCTCCACCGCGGCTTACAATACTAATGATCCGCGAATTTTCACGGAGCATATCCACGGCCCTCAAAGTAATGCCTGAGTGTATGGTAAAAAAATCCACTCCCGCTTCTGCCTGCCTTTTAAGGACCTCTAAAAAGTCATTTTCCTTAATTGAAAGAAAATCGGTATTTTTTCCGCAGGCTAATTCATAAACAGGTACCGTTCCTATCGGGACCGGCGAGTTCGCCAGAATTTTTTTGAGGACTTTCGTCGAAAGAGGCCCCGTCGAAAGGTCCATAACGGCGTCCGCTCCGGCTTCCACGGCTATTTTCAGCTTCTTGAGCTCTAAATTTATATTTGATGATTCTGAAGAGAGGCCAATATTCGCGTTTATCTTGGTTCGTAGACCGAAACCGACCGCGCAGGGTTTAGCCATTTTTCTTTTTTTATTATTTAAAATGACCACTGTCCCTGCGTTCACGTTCCGACGGATAATTTCCCTGCCAACTTTTTCGTCGCCAGCTATCTTTTTTAATATTTTCGCATCAATGTTTATCATTTCCCTCGAGGATTCTCCTTAATTTTTCTATGCGGCCGCGGATATTCTTTCCTTTTACGCCATAGCGGATAAAGGCGACCGTCCTGACACCATTTTCGACAAGCTGTCCCGCGTTTTTATCGTTTATTCCCCCGATAGCAACAAATGGCAGAGACGCTTCCCTGCTCAACTTGCCGAGCTGGTCCAAAGGGATGGGCTTTAAATGAGATTTTATTGGCGTTTTAAAAACAGGGCCTACGGAAAAATAATCGATCTCTCGCCTGTTCAAACGGCTGACGTCTTTTATCCCTCTGGTCGTAACGCCTACAAGGCCCCTCGGTCCTAAGATATAGCGCGCTACTCGGGGAGGAATATCGCATTTACCCAGATGTACTCCTTTTAAGCCCGCCGCCAGTACTATCTCGACCCTGTCGTTCATCACCAAAGGAACATTCCTTCGATGCGCTTTCTCGGCCATTTTTTTTACGAGGCCAAAAAGAGAAGGAAGTCTATGGTCGTCAAAACGGAGCTGGATAACATCTACGTGACTTTCAAGTAATTTGTCAAACGCCGTCAAGATCTCTCCGGCAGATGAGAACAAGCTACTGTCAAGAATTGCGTATATCTTCCAGTTCTTTAACAGCTTTTTTTTCGATTTCATAGAGCTTAAAACGTAATTTTTTGAATTTTTGAGATAATTTTACATCGAACAGCTTTAACACTTCCTCCAATACCCTTAAAGATTCCTTTCCGCGCTGGGTATTGGCAAGAAACAGGTCTACCAGATTTTCCCTACTCTTCTCGGAGGGGGTTGACCGTCTGCCGATATCATTGATATCCCTCGAGGAGACCAGTTCCTCCAAATGTTCCTTCCTTAAATTCTTTATGGCGCCGAATATCTCGTGCCGTAAATTTTTTAATTTTAATGTCAAGTTCTCGTTGTTGGAAGAAAACCTTACTATGTCTTCACAAACCCGGATCCCTTCCATCACCCGGTTCAAGTTCGCATCAATTATTCTATAGACACCTTTATCCATGCTATTTCCTTTACTTTTTATTTTTTTCTTTTCCCGACATGCGGCTGATCATTCCAGTTGTAGAATATCCTTCCACATACGGGATTATCTTTACTTTTCCACCCTTAGACATAACATACTCGCCCCCGACAACCGTTTCAACTTTCCAATCTCCGCCCTTGAACAGAACATCCGGGGTAAGTTTCTTTATTAATTTTTCCGGGGTGTCCTCCTCGAAAAGCGTCAAATAATCGACACACTCAAGCGCTTCCAAGACTTCCAAACGGTCGTTCTGGCTATTAAGAGGTCTCGAGTCACCTTTTATCTTTTTCACTGAAGCATCACTATTGACACCAACAACAAGGATATCGCATTCTTTTTTAGCACCTTTCAAATATCTCACGTGCCCTTTATGCAATATATCAAAACATCCATTGGTAAAACCGATCGTCCGACCTAAAGCTTTCTGCTTATCGATTATTTTCGCCAGCTCATCCTGATCTTTGATTTTATTCATATTATTCCGCAAACGCGTCTTCGACTAGCTTACAAACGGCGTGTATCACTGTCATCTGGACTTCTTGTATGCGCGCAGTATTGTTCCCTTTTACAATAACGGCAATATCCGCCTCGGTTTTAAGCCTGCCGCCGTCTCTGCCTGTTATAGCAATCACCGCTATTTTTTTTGCCTTGGCGGCTTTTGCCGCTTCTATAACATTTTCTGATGT
>JAQUNB010000037.1 GCA_028717825.1 Candidatus Omnitrophota bacterium | reverse complement strand
TATGACACCAGCTTTTTTCTTCGGTGTTCTTTTTTTATCGGTACTTCTGATACTAATGGCATTCATCTATGATCTGGCGATGAGAAAAACGGTTTTTTTTAGGCATCCAAGAGATGTCGCGATAGTTCTTCTGAACGTGTTCTTTATTATAATCGTCGCGGATTTTATCGTGAGGTCCCCACAGCCCAGCTATGCTATCCCGATGGCTTCAGTGGGGATGATTATCACGCTTTTAGTCGGGTTCGATATGGCTTTTTTGGCCGTTGTTCTCTCGAGTATTTTTATCGCTACGATAATTGGCGGAAGAATAGAGGTTATGCTGACCCTTGTATTCGGCAGTACGGTTGGTATGTACATGATCAAGGATGTTAGGCGTCGGGCGGGGATCCTATGGGCCGGTTTCTTAGCCGGAGCGGCAAATTTTTTTGCTATTTTTTGTACAGGCCTTATCAACGGCATGGACATGGATTTTTATGTTAAGGACGGGAGCTGGGGCCTTACAAGTGGGATCGTGTCGGGGTTCATCGTCTTGGGAGTCTTGCCTCTTTTTGAACATATGTTCAAGATCCCTACGAATATCAGTCTTTTAGAATTATCGGACCTGAATCATCCACTTTTAAAAAAAATGGCGTTAGAAGCTACAGGTACTTATCATCACAGCATAATGGTCGGCAATCTTGCGGAGTCGGCCTGTGACTCTATCGGAGCGAATAGTCTGTTAGCGAGAGTTGGTGCGTATTATCACGATATAGGCAAAATACCTATGGCTGAATATTTCAGTGAAAACGAGATGGGGGTCGAATCAAAGCATGAAAGTCTTACCCCTTCAATGAGTGCGCTAATAATCGCGAAACACGTCAAAGAAGGCGAGGAAATGGCCATAAAGTACAAGCTGAACAAGACGATGGTCGATTTTATCACTCAGCATCACGGCAACAGCTTGATCTATTATTTTTATCAGAAAGCGGTACAAAACGCGGGGGATGATACCGCGCTTAAAGAGGAAGATTTTAGGTACCCCGGACCAAAACCTCAGACCAAAGAAAGCGCTATAATCATGCTTGCCGATTCGGTCGAGGCATCGAGCAGAGCTCTTACCGAACCGACGCCGGCAAGTATAAGGAACCTGGTCAAGAAGATCATTAATAACAAATTCATAGACGGGCAGTTGGATGAATGCGACCTCACTCTTAAAGATATTGATAAGATCGCGGATAGTTTTGTGCGCGTACTTATCGGTGTTTTTCACGCGAGGCTCGCATATCCGGAAGAGGCAAAAAAAATATCAAACGGAATAGTGACGGGTAATGATAAAAATAAACATCAGAAACCTCAACAGAAAAAAAAGCTTTGATCAGGTAAGTCTCAAGAGAAAAGTAGCTAAAGTCCTGAAAAAACTCGGGTATAACGGTATAGAATTAAATATTATATTCGTAAGTAATCAGGAGATAAAGGCGCTGAATAGAAGGTTTTTGAGAGAGAACGCCGCGACCGATGTTATGGCTTTCCCGTATGACGCAGAGTCCGATGTTTGCACGGCCCGCGACGGTTTCAAGCTTCTGGGGGATATAGCTATCTCATCCGATAAGGCCGAAGAGAACGCTAGGGTTTACGGCAAAACGTTTTTACAGGAACTTACCCTCTATGTTATACACGGGATATTGCACCTTGACGGCTACGACGATGTTACGGAGAAAAAAGCGAAATTAATGAGGAAGAAAGAAAATGAACTTCTTGAAGCGACGAAAAGATTTTGAACAATACGGTTTTTTTTATAGCGTGAACGCCGCGCTTGAGGGCATTGTGCACACCCTTAAGTCCGAGAGAAATATGCGCGTTCATTTTCTAGTTGTGTTTTTGGTTCTCATCGCCGGGGTATATCTAAATTTCAGTGCGATAGAGTTCATGGCGCTGTGTCTTACAGTTACGATCGTGCTTGTCGCCGAAATGGCCAATACCGCGCTTGAACATACGATCGATCTTATAAGCACAGAATATAGTCTTCTTGCTAAGATGATAAAAGATATTGCCGCGGGTGCGGTTTTTGTAAGTGCCGTGAATGCGGTGATCGTGGGGTATCTCTTGTTCTACAAACGGCTCGAGAGATATATAGGCGGGGCCTTTTCTATAGTGAAGCAATCGCCGTGGCATATAACGCTTATATCGCTTTTGGTGGTAGTGGGGCTGGTGCTTTTCATAAAGGTTGCGAGAAAAGAAAAATCGCTTTTGCGAGGCGGTATGCCGAGCGGACATTCGGCGGTCGCGTTCGCGATCTGGGTCATTATTACGCGTATTACCGCTAACGCGCTTGTGAGCCTGCTTGTATTCTTCTTGGCGTTCGTCGTTGCCAGAAGCAGGGTCGGTAAAGGTATACACACCGTATGGGAAGTTGTGGCGGGAAGTTTGCTTGGCATGTTATCGGCGCTTCTGGTCCTTCAGCTGCTGCTGTAAATAGTTTTTTGAATAGAAAACATCTTATAAATATTCCTGATATTATTGCTTCGCATATAACGCTCGCAATGATATCAGTTTGTTGTTTATAAGATTGTATTCAGTTTTTTCGAAGGAGAAAAAATGAGGCATATTTGGAATAAGTTTATTGTAAATTTTGTGAACGGCATAGTTATTCTGTTGCCGATAACCATAACGGTCTTGCTCGTGAGATTTATACTAGTCAATGTGAACAACGCTATGCTTGATCCGATATTTAAGATTTTTTACCCGCTTTTAAAAGGCCCTGAATATTACCATTTGGTCAAGATCATAATTTTCTTTACGGTTATTTTCTTAATAGTCTTCATAGGCTGGGGGGCGAAAATACTTTTTATTAACCGTGTTTTTTCCGTGTTCGAGGGTATTTTTATTAAACTCCCGTTTTTGGGTAAGATCTATAACGCGGCAAAACAGATATTTTCGTCTTTTATCGGGCAGGGGAGAACGATCTTCAAGGAAGTAGTTCTTGTCGAATTTCCGCGAAAAGGTTTATATTCGGTCGGGTTTACCACAGGCGTCGCCAGGGGTGAAATAGCGAAGATCACAGGAGAGACAGGGATCCATGTTTTTATGCCGACGACACCAAACCCGACTACCGGGGTTTTTATCATAGTCCCTAAAGGTGATATTATTTTTCTGAATATGAGTGTTGAGGAAGGTATGAAATTGGTTATCTCGGGCGGTGCCGTAGGTGACTCAGCCAAAAGCGAAAAGATGCCATAGATCCTTATGGAGATGAAGTAAAAAAATGCCGGCTCAAAGTTTAGAAGGTATCATTTTAAGGAAGTATTATTTAAGAGAGACCAGTTTTATACTTGTTATTTTTACAAAAGAGTTCGGAAAAATTAAAGGCGTTATAAAAGGCGTGAGGGATCCATATCCCCAATTCGCCGGAAATTTCGAGCCTTTTACGCGATGCCGGTTCTTGTTTTACAAGAAAAAAAAGCAGCAAATGGACCTTATAACGCATTGCGAGACGCTTGATTATTTTTCGTCGGTAAAAAAAGATATAGAAAGATTGACATACGCGAATTATTTTATAGAATTAGTAGATATCGCCGCCGCTGACAACGATGAAAATATCCAGTTGTTTAATGTTTTGCTGGATTGTCTGAAATTGTTGGGCGGTACTTCAAGCCCGAGGCGGATAAGCAGGATATTCGAGTTAAAATTCCTAAGAGCGATAGGACTGGATCCCGAGCTTGATTCGTGTGTTTCGTGCGGGAGCGCGATAGATAAGGGATGTAAGTTCAGCTTTAAAGAGGGCGGGGCCTTGTGCCCTAAGTGCCTAGGCGAAGATAAAAAACCTTATATGGATGTATCCCTTGGGACCGTAAATTTTTTGCGTCGCATTCAAAAAAGCGAGCTTAACAGAACGGAACACGTGAAAGTGAGTAGAGAGGTAGGAAAAGAGATCGAGAAATTGTTAAGGGATTTTCTTGAATATCACATTGCCCGATCCGTAAAATCGTTAAAGTTTCTTGATAGACTCGAGCGAGACGGAATACTCAAGGTTGGGTAATAAAATTCACGAATCAAAAGAAAAGAGAGACAAATGGGCGAAGACAGAATGGTGAACGTTGAGCTAAAAGAGATCGCGAACCTTTGTAAAAGGCGTGGCTTTATTTTTCAGGACAGCGAAATATACGGTGGTATCGGAAGCGTATGGGATTACGGGCCGCTGGGAGTAGAGCTAAAGAAGAACGTGAAAGAATCCTGGTGGAAGAGCATGGTCTACGACCGTGACGACGTAGAGGGTCTGGACGCCGCGATACTCATGAATCCGGAGACATGGAAAGCGTCGGGCCATGTCGGGTCTTTCGCGGACATGCTTTCGGATTGCAAAGAATGCAAAAAGAGGTTCAGAGTGGATCATGTGAAAGGCGATAAGTGCCCTGAATGCGGGGGCGCGCTTTTGTCGCCAAAAAGTTTTAACCTTATGTTCAAGACACAGCTCGGGTCTGTCGAGGGTGAGGCGCAGGAAGTTTACCTTAGGCCCGAAACGGCGCAGGGGATCTTTGTTAATTTCGCGAATATCCTGACCACATCCCGAAGAAAGCCGCCGTTCGGCGTGGCGCAGATAGGCAAATCCTTCAGGAACGAGATCACAACCGGAAATTTTACTTTTAGGAGCAGAGAATTCGAGCAGATGGAACTCGAATTTTTTGTGAAACCCGGTGAAGACGAAAAGTGGTATGATTATTGGGTGAATGAGAGACTGAACTGGTATGTTTCTCTGGGGATACGGAAAGAGAACCTGCGGCTCCGCGAGCACGAGAAAGATGAGCTCGCACATTATGCCAAAAGGTGCCACGACATAGAATATCTTTTCCCTATGGGATGGTCCGAGCTTGAGGGCGTCGCGAACCGCAAGGATTTTGACCTGAAACAACATTCCCAGATTAGCGGTCAAGATCTGAATTACTTTGACACCGCAACAGGGGAGCGGTATACCCCGTATGTTATAGAACCTTCCGGTGGTGTTGACAGGGCCGTGCTTGCGTTACTTTTGGATTCCTATAGAAAAGAGACCGTGAAAGACAGGGAGAGGGTATTCCTATCACTGAATAAAAAACTTGCCCCGATCAAAGCCGCGGTTCTGCCGCTTCTTAAAAATAATCCCGGGATAGTGGAAATGGCCCATAAGATCCGGGAGGATATAAAGGGAAATTACAGGGTCGTCTATGACGATACCGCCGCTATCGGTCGGCTTTATCGCCGGCAGGATGAGATCGGGACGCCTTTCTGCGTGACGGTAGATGTAGAATCTTTGACCGACGGTAAAGTAACTGTCAGGGACCGTGATACGATGGCTCAGGAAAGGATAGAGGCCACCAGATTGAAAGAATATCTTTCAACAAAGATAGTTTAAAAATGGTTGTTGTAGGGAGCAGGCATGCCTGTTCCTTACCTCGTGATTGCGTTAGTGGTAAAGTATTAAGTTGATGTATGAAAACAAAAAGGAGGCAAGAGTTAAAAATGGCTAAGAAGATTGCTGCAAAGGGAAAGAAGATCTCGTCGAAAAAGAATAAAAACGTTTACTTTTTCGGCAACGGTAAGGCCGACGGGAAAGCGGATATGAAAAATTTGTTAGGTGGTAAAGGCGCTAATCTCGCCGAAATGGCGGGGCACCCCGATCTGAAACTGCCTGTACCGGCGGGTTTCACGATAACGACGGAAGTTTGCACACATTATTATAAGAACGGCAAAAAATATCCTGCCACGCTTAACGCCGAAGTTGAAGAGGCGATAAAAAAAGTTGAGAAAATAATGGGCAAAAAATTCGGGGATCCGGAAAATCCCCTTTTGGTCTCTGTTCGTTCCGGCGCGCGTAAATCGATGCCCGGCATGATGGAGACGGTGCTTAATGTGGGGCTTACGACAAAAACCATCCCTGGCCTTGTTAAGAAAAGCGGAAACGAACGTTTCGTTTATGACGCTTACAGGCGCCTCATAACGATGTATTCCGACGTTGTTATGGAAAAAGCTGCGGGGATAGAGGTCGCGGAAGGTAAAGGTATAAGACAACAACTTGAGAAAATACTTCACGCAAAGAAAGAGAAGGTTGGCGCGAAAAGCGACACTGATCTAAGCGTGAAAGACCTTAAAGAGATCTGCCAAGACTACAAGAAAAAGATAAAAGAGGTTCTTGGTAAAGAATTTCCGGACGATCCCATGCAGCAGCTTTGGGGCGGTATTGGCGCGGTTTTCGCGTCATGGAACGGGAAGAGGGCAAAATCCTATAGACAAATAGAAGGTATCCCCGGAGAATGGGGGACTGCTGTTAATGTACAAGCGATGGTTTTCGGGAATATGGGAAATAATTCCGCGACCGGTGTGGCTTTTACAAGAAATCCGGGCAACGGGGACCATAAATTCTACGGTGAATATCTTGTGAACGCACAGGGAGAGGACGTTGTCGCTGGAATAAGGACCCCATCTCCGATAAACGCTAATTCCCAGAATGATCAGAATAAGCATAACGACATGCTTATAGATATCATGCCGGTGGCGTATAAACAACTGGATGGTATCCAAAGAAGGCTTGAGAAACATTACCGCGATATGCAGGATATAGAATTTACGATCGAAGAAGGAACTCTCTATATGCTGCAGACGCGTGTTGGCAAAAGGAATGGGCCGGCGGCGGTAAAAATAGCTGTGGATATGGTGGGCGAGAAACTTATCTCAAAAGAAGAAGCTGTCATGAGGGTGTTACCGTCACAGCTGGATGAGCTTCTCCATCCTATTATCGATCCGGAGGTTGAAAAAAAGACCAAAGCGATCGCGAAAGGTTTACCGGCAGGTCCCGGTGGCGCTCAGGGAGAGATAGTTTTTGATTCCGAAACCGCCGTGGAGCTGGCTAAAAAAGGCCATAAGGTCATCATGGTGAGAGAAGAAACTAATCCCGAGGACGTTGAAGGTATGAGAGCCGCTCAGGCCATTCTTACAGCAAGAGGCGGAATGACTTCTCATGCGGCGCTTGTTGCGCGCGGCTGGGGCAAATGCTGCATAGTCGGCTGCGGCGCGATGAAGATCGATTACGCTAAAAAAGAGATCGAGATTGACGGCCTGGAACTGAAAGAGGGCGACATAATCTCTCTTAATGGCACGAAAGGGCTTGTGTATAAAGGCGCGATGCCGATGATCGACGCCAGCAAAGAAAATAAGGTGCTGGGTAGTTTTCTTAAGATCTGTGATTCTGTCCGGAAAATGAATATAAGGACGAACGCGGATACTCCGGAAGACGCGAAAAAGGCCAGAGAATTCGGTGCGGAAGGAATAGGGCTATTCAGGACGGAACACATGTTTTACGGGGAAGGTTCCGCGGAACCCTTGTTTAAACTGCGTAAAATGATACTTTCGGAAAATATCACTGAAAGAAAAACCGCCCTGGAAGAATTGTTCCCGTATGTGAAAAGCGATATAAAAGGGACTATTGAAGCGATGGAAGGGCTCCCGGTCACAATAAGGCTTCTGGACCCGCCGCTCCATGAATTTGTGCCTCATGACAAGGAGCAACTGGCGGAATTGGCCGATAGCCTCAATATAAGCATCGAGACAATAGAAAAAAGAGCCGCCAACTTAAAGGAAAGCAACCCAATGATGGGGCATAGAGGTGTTCGGCTCGGCGTAACATATCCGGAAATAACCGAGATGCAGGCAAGGGCCATACTTGAATCAGCGGCGGAGCTGATAAAGGCGAACAAGAAAGTTATGCCAGAGATCATGATACCTGTTGTCGGGCTCGAAAAAGAAATAGTGGACCAAAAGGCCATAATCGAGCGCGTCGCGCAAGAGGTAATAAAAAAATATGATCTAAAAAAACTGCCTTTTATGGTCGGTACGATGATCGAAATACCGAGGGCGGCCCTTATGGCGGATAAGATCGCCGAAGTTACCGAGTTCTTCTCGTTTGGGACAAATGATCTGACCCAGATGAGCTTTGGTTTTTCGCGCGACGATATGGGCAGCTTCCTCAGTTCTTATCTCGAAAAACATATACTCCCTGAAGACCCTTTCCAGTCGCTGGATCAGGAGGGAGTGGGCCAGCTTATCGATATAGGCATAAAAAGAGGCCGTAAGACAAAACCGCAATTAAAGGTCGGTATTTGCGGCGAGCACGGGGGGGATCCCGCTTCTATAGCTTTTTGCTATAAAGTTGGGATGAATTATGTAAGCTGTTCACCGTTCCGTGTGCCGATAGCAAGACTTGCGGCGGCTCAGGCGGCTGTTAGCGGAAAATAGTAACGTAGGTTATTGTCTCCTGCGGCCCGTATCCCTCTAAGGGGATGCGGGCCGCGGGAAAAACAAAATCAAAAAAAGAAAGGGTAAAGTTCGCGGAGAAAAGAGCGGTTTTTGTGGTGTCGCTCTTTGTGTCACGCGGACAAGAAAAAATATGGATGCTATAAAACTTTACCTAAAGGACATAAGGGACCTTCCGCTTCTTTCCCCTGTCGAGGAAAAAGAACTTGCCTGCAAAGTGAAAAGGGGAGACAAGAAGGCGCGGCAAAAAATGATCAAAAGCAACCTAAGGCTTGTGATCAA
>JAQUNB010000036.1 GCA_028717825.1 Candidatus Omnitrophota bacterium | reverse complement strand
CCGATCTAAGCCGTTCACTCTTGCGTTGCAGATCCAGTTTATCTGTATTTTTTCACGGATAATAAGGTCGCACAGGTCTTTCATCTTATCTTTGTAAATCGTGAGTGTATCATCAACAAAATCAAAATTTTTAGCGTTATACTTTTTTACAAGAAAGACTATCTCTTTCAATATGTTCTCGTTAGACCGCGCCCGATACTTACGCCTAAAAACGATATTGGAGGCGCAAAAAATACAGCTGTAAGGACAACCCCGGGTGCTCAGGATCGGAAAAACGGGAGAGTTGTCGTCGGAGCCCAAGACAACAGCCGAATATTCATGTATCGGCAGGCCTCTCCAGTCCGGGAAAGGTAATTCATCAATGTGTTCTATAAGTTCTCTGGGCGGGTTCACTACTACCTCGCCATTTTTTAGATAAGCCAGGCCTTTTACTCCAGCTATGTCGCTCCCGCCTCTATCCAGAACATCCATAAGTTCTTTAAGCGTCTGTTCACCCTCACCACAGATCACGAAATCGAAATTCCCGCCAAGGAGCGTCTCATGCGGCATAGCCGAGGCATGCACTCCCCCCGCGACCGTTATTATATCCTTGGAGACCTTTTTGATCTTTTCCGCTATTTTTTGCGCGTCGTTCGCCTGTACCGTCATGAATGAAACGGCCACGAAGCGCGGCATCCGGGTCTTTATTTCTTTTTCAATTTCATCCACACCCAGCGCCATCGGGTCCATGTCGATAATATCACCGTCATATCCGAACTTTTCCAGATAACTGCGTAGATATGCGACCCCCAAAGGAAGGCTCTTCACCTTCGAGATATACGGAGGATGTACAAATAGGATCTTTTTTGCCATTATTTTCCTAATCTGTCTTCAAATTTTTGAACTTACACAAAAGATATGTCAGCGCGTTGAACATCGGAGCCTCTGCCCACCTCATATACGGCATCTTTACCGTATGTGTCCTGAATTTCCTAAAATAGAAAAAACCTTTTTTGTTCTGCATATGCTTAATGGTCCAGGAAGCTATGCTAAGAGCTTTTTCTCTAGCCTCCGGAATAACATCCGACAACACGCTTAGGCAATAGATCGCTTCTGCTTGGCTCCTTGTATCCACTTTTATTCCCGTCGGGACCTTATAAACATGGTAATGCCGGCAGAAAGGGCTATTGTCCAAAAATTTCTCCTTATAAAAATTATACCCCTTAAATATCGCTTCCCTCACAGCGGGATCATGATCTTTTTCAAAAACATTGAAAAGATTTTCCAGTATAAAAGCGGTATGAAAAGAATCAATGAAATTATCTTTTGCCGATCTGTCCCAATAATACCATGAACCGTCCTTATTTTGCTGGCTCAAGATATAATTCACTATTTTCCTGCCAAGGTTCATATATTCCGTTTTCCCCGTGATCTCGCCAGCGTCATACAATATCTTCGCGGCATAGCTATTCGCGTTCGCGACGAACATCCCGCATATCGGTGTATACGACACGGCCACCGTATCGGAGGATATTATTTTCTTATTGAGATCGCGATAGACGAACTCGGCTATTCCGGTCGCCATGTCGAGATAAGTTTTGTCCTTCAGCAATTTATAGCCGTATAAAAAAGCGTCTTGAGAATACGCGGTCAGCGTTACGCAGGCCGTTCCTTTGGGAATAAATTCTTTATTTTCCCAGTCGAAGTGCAGCCCCCACCCTATGCCGGAAGCCGTTTTAACGGAATTTTCCTTCAGCCATTCAAGACACCTTACACCTTTCCGCAGATACTCCTCTTCCCCATACAGCTCGAACAATCTGAAAAACCCTATCGCGAAATACGGCATAGCTTCGGCTGATATAGCTTTTTTCGCCACAAATTTCCGTACATACGGGAAAAACATATCTACAAGCTGCAGGGACCCCACCAGCGGAATACCGATCAGCTTATTTTTCGCGAACACTCTCCTCGAAAAAATGCCGTATTCGCTTGCCCATAGATCATAATGATCATACGAAGCATACCCATTGGCGTCCAGCCAGCGGATAAATCTTAAAAGCGACTCTCTTAATGTATTCATAAGTTCTTCATCTTTTTTCTTTTTCACAATATACCATATAGCGCCAAATAATCCCTTACCACAATATTTTTATCGAATCCTAACGCCAGGCGCTTGTTATTCTCGGACATTTTAGACCGTAAGGCGGAGCGGTCGATAAGATAAACAATCTTATCCGCTAAACTATTCGGATCCCCTATTTCGACGAAGAGACAATTATCTGGCTCCTGCAGATAATCCATACTGAACCGGAATTTCGTCGTTACAATAGGCACCCCGCATACCAGCGCGTTCAGTAAAGAAATAGGGATCCCTTCCGCGCAGCGCGTAGGAAAAACGAACATATCGCAGAAGTGGTATATCCTTTTAACTTCTTCGTCGCTAAGCACGGGGAGCATATGGACATACCTTTCCAATTTTTTTTCTTTTATCATCTCCGCCAGCTTATTCCGCTCCTTGCCAAATCCTCCGAAATAAAAATTCGCTTTCCGTTTTTCGAGGACATCGGGTATGGCCTCCAAAAGATCGAATGCACCTTTCTCTTTCATAATGCGTGACAAATACAAGATAACGGGAAGATCTTTTTCTTTACTCGAAAAATATTTCGCGTCTTCATCGAGCTTATTGAATTCCGAGATATCAACGGCATTCTTCATAACAACGAACTTGTCTTCTTTAAAATTGGAATTCGAAAGGAACTCTTCCCTTTCAACATAAGTGCCGATACATACTTTATTCGCCGCAAAAATACATATCCAGCCCAGTGTTTTCCATGGAAGAGTCATGTTATTCAGAAAATTTTTGTCGCTGCCGTGCACTTTCATAACAAACTTAACAAATAACATTCTGGCGGCTACGGCAAAGAATACATCCCTGGTCACCGACTTCCGGTCAAAACTCGTATTAAAATGTACGATATCCGGCCTATAGACGCAGCACCTCCACATAAAACGGACCAGGTCCCACGACCGCGAGAATATCCTAAAAAAAGTGCTGTCGTCGTCCGAGAACGACCCGAAATAGAAAAACTCCATCGCCTCGACGCCCGCCTCACGCATCCGGCCGATCAAGATATCTTCCGTTTGTTTTATGCCGCTATATTGCCTGCGCGGCAAACCGTATATTATCTTCCTGTATTTACTCATATTTTTCGTGAGGCTCTTCCGGAGGTTCACATCTCGAACGCGAGCATATCACGTAAGCTGCGTTCGAGACTATAACCAGGCTTCCATCCGGTCTCTCTTTGGATCTTTTTTATAGACGCCTTCTGATACGGGATGTCTTGTTTACCCGGACCGTCTTCGCATCCGTCTATATTTGGTTTGATCCGCGCGATACGTAAAATAAAATCCGCAACATACTTTATCTTTACCGAGCGGCCCGAAGCGATGTTGTACAGTTCGCCCGGCGAGCCCTTCTCAGCCAATAATACATAGGCCTTGACAGCGTCACGAACATCCACAAAATCCCTATACGTTCCGGTATTTTTGAGAGATACTGCCCCGCTCTTCTGCTTTTTACAATAGGCTATCTCGCTGACCAACCTGCCGCATACAAGCTTATCCGTTTGCCCGGGTCCGACAATGTTAAAGGTCCGGCTCATTATTACGGGTAGATTGTATAACTCAAAAAAACAGTACGCGAGCTGTGTCTGCGACAATTTGCTAAAGCCATAAGCCGAAACGGGGTTAGCTTGGAACTTTTCCGTTATCGCCTTGGTTCCGTGATATCCATATTCGGCGGCAGAGCCGATATTTACGGCAACTGCCTTATCTTTATAAGGGACAAGAGATGAAAACGTATTTGCCGTTGCGGATATATTATTCAGACAAAGTTTCTTGATATTCTTCTCAAAGATCAAACCGGCCAAATGAAAACATAAGATCTTACGCGCTCTCTCCATCTCACCGCGAACAACCGGAGGAAAACTGTCCGAAAGATCGTTTTTTACATAAAGGTCCACATCGCACGCGGCGGACCTCTGCAGATCTATGCCGATGACCCTGTATGCTTTGCGGCGTTTGCGTAAAAAAGATACTAAATATTTTCCTGCGAAACCGTTGCACCCGGTAATTATCACAAGTCTGTTATTTTTTTCCGTTTTCTTTGCCATTTTTGTCTTTATTTTGCCAATATTCCACTGCTTTTGCGTAATCGTCAGGGATGCCTATATCGAACCATGTCCCGTTCATCTTGTAAACTTTAACCTTCTCACCGGATCTGATCAGGCGCCTGATAAAGTCCGGCAGATCTATATGCTCGCCTTTTTTTAGATACTTGATGACCGCCGGCTTAAAACAATATATGCCCGTGCTTACTAAAAAAGACGATTCGGGCTTTTCGAGATAGTCTTCCACGTTGCCCTCTTTATCCGGCACGATGATACCCAGGCTGGAACAGGTCTTTTTGCTGTAGCAGCATATCGTCGCGATGTGCCCCGAGCTTTTATGGAACTCGAATAGGTCAGTAAAATCCATATCGGCCAATATATCCCCGTTCATGACCAAAAAATCTTTTTTTTCGCCGCGCATAAAACTGATCGGGCCCGCGGTGCCTAACGGCTTCGTTTCTCGCCCATAAGAAACCGACACCTCGAACCTTTTTCCGTTGCCGAAATATGCCTCGATAAGTTCCGCTAAATATCCGACCGCGAGTTTTATTTCTCGGACCCTGGCTTCCCGCAGCTGGCGTATAATGATCTCCAATATGGTTTTTTGACCGACCGGGAACAGCGGTTTAGGGATCGTAGCGGTAAACGGCGCCAATCTCGTCCCCTTCCCGCCGGCTAAAATGATCGCTTTCATTATTCTCCTCCCATTTTTTGAGATTTTCTCTTCTCTATACGTTGTAAATATCCGGTTTATAGAACTTTAAATTACCGCTATCCCTGAACCATTTGACAGTTTCTTCAAGGCCTTTATCCAAACCATATTTCGGCTTCCATTTGGTGATCCGCGACAACTTTTCATTGCTGCCCATAAGCCTATCAACTTCGCTTTTTTCAGGTCTTATCCGCGCCTCATCTTTAATGATCTCGGCTTTAGGATTTATCATGTCCTTTAATTTATCCGCCAGAGCCCCTATTGATATTTCCGTCTGGGTGGAGATATTTATCTCTTCCCCCATAGCCTTATCAGCTTCCGCTATCTTGATAAACCCTTCGACGGTATCCCGCACATAAACGAAATCCCTTGTCGCAGACAGATTCCCAAGCTTTATTTTCTTTTTGCCGGATAAAAGCTGAGTGATCACAGTCGGGATGACCGCCCTCGCCGACTGCCTCGGACCATAGGTATTAAAAGGCCTCACCACAGTCACGGGAAGATCAAAACTTCTATAAAAAGATTCGGAGATGCTGTCCGCGCCTATTTTGGTAGCCGAATAAGGCGATTGGCCTTGTTTGGGGTGACTCTCGTCTATGGGAACATATTTGGCTGTGCCATAAACTTCCGAAGTCGAAGTCACGAGGATCCTTTCTACATCCCGTTTCAAAGAAGCCTGCAGCAAATTAAGCGTCCCCTTTATATTAGTGTCCACATAACTGTCAGGCGAGTGATAGCTGAAAGGGATGCCGATAAGCGCCGCCAGATGAAAAATAACATCAACCCCCTCAACCGCTTTCCGTGTGCCGTTCGGGTCGCGTATATCCCCGGTAAATATTTCTATTTTTTTCAGGCTTTCGCTCGGCAAGCTGTCAAGCCATCCCCATGAATTAGAAAAATTATAAAAGACAAAAGCTTTAATGTCACATCCCCGGTCCAACAGTCCTTCAACCAAATGACTGCCGATGAATCCTTCTGCCCCTGTCACCAATATTTTTTTGCCTTTTAGTTCCATTAGATCATTCTCCTTTTACCTGCATCTTAGAATTTGAATATTTTAACACCATACCAAATAAACTCCAAAACGGGATTGCGAAATATGGTAGCTCAAAAATTACTTCGAAATTCGACACAACAAGCCAATATAATAATATTGAACTCAACATCACACCCTTAATACATCTTTTCCTAATAAAAGAATACGTTGCTCGTGCGAAAAAAAAACATAGCACAAGAACAAGCACTACCCCAAAAACGCCTGCCCGATATAACATATGTAAATATGAATTATGCGGCTCAAGCCAGCCTATTCCCGAGGACCAGCGTAGGATCTTCACGCTTTTCGGCCGAAAAGGTTTTCCGAAATCAAGACCAAAAATATTTCTATTATTTAATAGTTCCGCCGACATTTCTTTCCACAAAAACATACGCCAATAAATATTATTGACACTCCCCATATATCTTCTTTCTTGATTTCCTGATTTATACGCAAGCTGCGGGACCCTTTTCACGCTGTTATCCGGGTCATAAAGCCGTAACTTTCCTTCTTCCTCCTTCGCATTTTCAGTCTCATTCTCCCTGCTTATTTGATCTATCTTCGACTCATAAGCATAAAATTGTTTAAGGATAATCCCTGGATTTAAAAAAGGTTTTATTGCCCCTTTATCAACAAACATGAAAGCCATCGCCGAAAAAGCACAGAGAACAAATACTACCAGGACTATTTTTATACTCTTCTTGATTTTTAATATATTACACATAGCAACCAATAAAAAAATAACAGCGGCTATCTCGGCAAAAAGGACACCGCGATGAACAAAAAACAAGCTCTTATATGGGAAAAAAAGCACCATTAAAGATATTGCAATAAACTGCAGTTTTTTGAAACCTACCGCATCAACCAGTACTAAAAACAACATCAAATAAGTAAAAACAAAATAAGCATCAACAAGGCGGAAGATAAGGCACAACGTGATAATGGCTATATTGGTAAAAAAAACATATTTTTTCTTTAAGATATTGACATCAAAGAAAATATAACCAAAAAGCGCAAATAGAACATAATAAAATAAAGCTGCATTTCTAAAAGCTAGAGGCCCCCAGTTAAAATACCCGTGGAAAGACTTGATCAGAATGAACCCTACATATATCAAAAGCAAATACCCTTTTTTGTTTATTCTTTTTGAAGATCTTTTGAATTCCAAAAGAAATAAAATTACGCACAGAGCAAACAAAATTTCTCCCGCAAAGACAGGAAAATTCAAAAAATAAAATTGAATACTAGTTTCGGCAAAATTCGCACCAAAGATGGAATAACAAAAACAAAAAATAGCCAGCAGAACCATAGCTGCCGGGCAAATAAAACTATCCGTTTGCATGTTTTTAACGCTGAGATGTTTTCTTGTAATCGCGGGCATTTATTTTTACTTTTTCAGTTTTTGCTAAAAACGCTTAAAAAATCGCTGGACAGAACTTAATCTACCCCCGCACACTATTGTGCATAAGAATAAAAACAGCGTCTTTGGGCTTAAAAGATATTTCCTCAAAGACATTATTAAAAATTCACGGGATTTATTAATATCCCCGCAAAATAAATAATTCAGTGAATAACGCCGATATACGTTGGAAACCGCTTTGTTCTTTAAATATTCCCTGAGTATCGTATTCCTCTTAAATGCTTTTTCCAATACAATTAATTCCTCTTTTTTAGACTGATCCAAATGTCTGGCTAAATAACTCCCCGTTGTTCTATACATTGAAAGTGGAACATTTATATATCCTGCTTTAAAATTTTCTGACAACCTTAGCCACATATCCCAGTCTGCTGGAAAGAAAATTGTTTCGTCGAATAACCCTACAAGGTCTAAACATGATTTTCTGACAATGACCGTGGAATTACATACAAAATTTCCGGCAAGCAATTTTTTGGTTATCCACCCCGTCCCCTTATTTCTCCCCAAACAATGTATTCCTTGAACCTGTTCCGTCTCGTCTATAAGATATGCGACAGTCGAAACAAAACCCGCTTCCATGTTTTCCTCGAGATATTTCACGGATATTTCTACCTTTTCCGGAAGATACAAATCGTCACAATCTAGGATACCTATGTACTCCCCTTTTGCTGCTTTTATTCCCAGGTTACGAGCGCTGCAAGCCCCTCCGTTTTCCTTATGTATATAGACGATTTTGTCGCCATAAGAAATAAGCCGCTGATGAGTATCATCCGTAGAACCATCATCAACTACGATAATTTCAATATTATTGTAAGTTTGCCGTAAAACACTATCTACAGTTTTTACAGTCAACTCTGCTTTGTTATATGCTGGAATAATAATGCTTACTTTTGGATTCATACACCCATCTTTTTATCTTTATTAGCGCGTATATACTCGTCCAAGGAATCCTGCCAATAAGGCATATTATTAAGCCCTATCGATTCAAGATTATAATTTTCGATCATTTCCGAACGCGCCCTTGGTGCCGGCAAAGGAAACCTATCAGAACAAACAGGAGTAACTTTTACTTCTCGATCAAGCCCCATAGACTCAACAATTTTTACTGCCATATCATAACGCGTACATGTTCCCTTATTCGCCATATGATATATTCCATATTGACCGCAGTTAATAACATCTATAAGGTTAGCTGCAAAATCTCTCGTAAAAGTAGGCGTGCCGAACTTATCAGAAACAGCAAGAATTTCTTTCTTCCCCTGTTTTAGTTGTTGCACGATCTTATATACAAAT
>JAQUNB010000035.1 GCA_028717825.1 Candidatus Omnitrophota bacterium | reverse complement strand
ATATGCTTGGTCGCTTCTTGGATCAGCGGCAAGATCCCTAGTATTTCATCCTTGGTAAGCCGGCCGAGTTTGGCGAACCGCATCTCGCCTTGTGCGCTTGCGTTCTCTCTCGAAATTTGTAGTTTTTTAGCGCCGTTATTGTAGGAATATATGCTTACTGTGATCCGCTCCGCATCATTCTCCCAAGTCTTGGAAAATAATTTCTTATCTAAACTGCTATCATACGGCATTATGTCCTCCTCTTTCCGTTATCTAAAAATATTTTCTGGCTTTTTTTCAATAATAATGTTTCTTTCTTAAAAGTCAAATTATTATCCGGATTATATCTTGCCGTGCCTGGCGCCCTTGTCGGGTATCTCGTATTTCGTATCTCGTCGTTCGTAAAATATGTCGTCCCCGTTGGCGCGATATACGATATACGAAATATGATATACTGCCTTATCGTTCCCATCGGCACAAGCTACCCGCCCCAAACAAACCATACAAATAGATACGCCGCGCTTACTGCCGCGAAAGTGAACGGTACGCCAATTTTCATAAATTCGCCAAAGCTCACTGAGTGTCCTTCTTTCTTTAGCAGGCTGCAGGCAACGATATTTGCCGAAGCGCCTATAGGCGTGATGTTCCCGCCCAAGCTTGCCCCGATAAGCAGGCCGAAAAGGAATAAAGGCGGATCTATCCCAAGCTTCTCCGACATAGACATCGCCACGGGCAGCATGGTAGCCAAAAAAGGAACATTATCGATAAAAGCGGAAAGCACCATTGAGAGAAAAACGATCATAGTGTATCCCAAAAATACGTTCTCTCCCACTAAACTCGAAAGATATCCGGAAAATATTTCAACCCAGCCGTTATGCGTGAGGCCCCCCACAAGTATAAAAATCGCTACAAGAAAAATGGTTGTATCCCAATCTAGAGACTTCAGTCCTTTAAAAATAGATTTTTGGTGTCTATGTTTCCGCCAAAGAACCGCAATGATCCCCGCTATCATGCAAAGTAACCCTGCCGCATAAGAAACCCCTTGATCAAAAAAAGAGGACGCGGCAAGCAGCACGATCAACACCACAAGTATTCCCGTCGGCACCCACGATCGCACTTTTTCAACCCTTATGACATGTACTTTTTCTTTTTCTTTTCTGAAGATAAAATACAGAACAACAAATGATGCTACCATTCCTATCTGCACCGCGAAAAAAATGCTTGGTTTGCCGTGATAAAAAAAGAAATCCATAAAATTCATTTTAGCGAATCCGCCCAAGAGCATGCTAGGCGGGTCGCCGATCAGAGTAGCGGCTCCCTGAAGGTTGCTCGAGATGGCGATAGCGATCATCATTTTTATCGGGTTTATGTTCAGTTTTTTGGCTAAAGCTATCGCGATCGGCGCAACGATCATTACCGTAGCTACGTTCTCCGCGAACGCGGAAATAAACCCGGTTAACAAACAAATAAGGAGTATCGCCCATGCCGTGTTTTTAGCTTTATCGACTATTATTTCAGCGATATGCGCGGGGACGCGGCTTTCCATAAAAATATCGGCGACGAAAAGCGTTCCGACAAAAATACCCATTACGTTCCAGTTTATCGCAAAAAAAGCTTCTTTTAGCGACATCGCCCCCAGCAGAATAAGCAGAATAGCGCCGATAGAAGCGACAAGCGTCCTTTTGTGGGTAAAAATTACGAAGAGAGAATAGGCAACGATAAAGATCGCAAGTGACACCGCCCGCGGATCAAACACATTTATCTCCGTTTTTCAGTTTTTCGGGATGGTGCTTGACGACCTTGCCTTCGATCATGTAAATAACATCCTCGGCAATGTTGGTAGTATGGTCGCAGATGCGTTCGAGATGACGCGCGATCAGAAGCAATGGTACCGCTCTTGTCGCCGTTGATGCGTCACGCGACATATAGTCGTTAATAAGTTCATCCTGCACGCGGTTGCGTAATTGATCGGCTTCCGTGTCGCACAGCACTACTTTTTTTGCCAGCGCCATATCCTTATTGATAAAAGAATCTATGGCGTCCCGGAGCATTTTTTGGGTAACGATCGATAGCTTCGGGATATCGATAAGAGGTTTGAGCAGGGGTTTATCCGCGATCTCCAGTACGCGCTGGGAAATATCAACCGCCAAGTCCGCGATGCGCTCAAGTTCCGCATTCACTTTCATGCCGGTAGTAATGAACCGGAGGTCCCCGGCCATGGGCTGGTAACAGGCAATAAGATCGATGCATTTCTCATCTATTTCCAGCTCTAGTTCGTCTATGTTGTTATCATTAACGATGACTGCCTGTGCCAGTGTTTTATCGCGTCTTGTCAGAGCTTCGACCGACTTGACGATCGCTTCTTGCGCCAGAGCGCCGATCCGCAGGATCCCTTTGTGCAATTCTTTTAACTCCGCGTCAAAATGTCTTTCCATTTTTACCTCGCTTTTATGATGTTTATCCGTACCTACCGGTTATATAGTCTTCCGTCCGCTTGTCCCGCGGCTTGGTGAACAATTCTTCCGTCCGCCCCAGTTCGATCAACTCGCCGAGCAGCATAAACCCCGTTTCATCGGAGATGCGCGCCGCCTGCTGCATGTTGTGTGTAACGATCACTATTGTGTAGTTGACCTTAAGTTCTCTCATCAATTCTTCTATTCTGGTTGTAGCCTGCGGATCCAGTGACGAACAGGGCTCATCCATTAGCAGGATGTCGGGCCTCACGGCAAGAAGCCGGGCTATGCAAAGTCTTTGTTTCTGCTCCAAAGACAAACTTAATGCCGGTTTCCTAAGTTTATTTTTTAGCTCTTCCCACAAAAGAACCGATTTCAGGCTATTTTCGACCATCTCTTCGAGTTTCATCCGGTTTGTTTCTCCGTAAATACGCGGCCCGAAAACTATGTTTTCATAGATCGACAAAGGGAACGGGTTCGGCCGTTGAAAGACCATGCCGACTTTTTTACGTAGCGTGACTAGGTCCGTTCCTTTCGCAATGATGTTTTGTCCGTCGATCACAACTTCTCCCGTGGTCTTAACGCCTTCCGCCAGATCGTTCATTCGGTTAAAAACCCGGAGTAGTGTGGATTTCCCACAGCCGGAGGGCCCAATTATGGCGGTGATCACTTTTTCCCTGAACCGCGTGTTTACCCCTTTCAGCGCCTGAAAATCGCCGTACCATAGATCCAAATTATTTATCTGTATTTTTGGGTTATCCAAATTTCCCCCTGATATAATCATCCGTGCGTTTGTCGTGCGGCGTAGTGAACATTTTATCTGTTCGATCTATTTCGATCAGTTCTCCCGATAAAAAAAACGCGGTTTTATCTCCCACCCGGGCCGCTTGCTTAACATTGTTCGTAACTAAAATAAGCGTGTAGTTGGCTTTTAACATCAGCATCGCTTCTTCCACTTTCGCCGTTGATATAGGATCAAGCCCTGAACAAGGTTCGTCGAACAAAATTACTTCCGGCTCCACCGCGAGGGTCCTCGCGATACACAGCCGCTGCTGTTGTCCGCCGGAAAGTTTGAACGCCGACGTCCCGAGGCGGTCCTTGACCTCATCCCATAAATACGCTTGTTTCAGCGCTTTTTCGACGATCTCTTGTTGTTTTTGTTTGTTTTTGACCCCGTGCACTTTCGGGCCGTACGCTACATTGTCGAATATCGACAAAGGAAGCGGTAGCGGCAGAGCAAAGACCATCCCGACTTTTTTGCGTAAATGTTCCGCTTCTATTTTTTTTATGTCCAGCCCTGTTAGCTCCACGCTCCCCTTCATCTTAAAGGTAACATCGAGTTCATTGAGGCGGTTGAGTGTTCTTAAAAAGGTTGTTTTCCCGCTGCTCGCCGGCCCGATTATGCTTAATATTTCTTTCGAGGCGATCTCCATATTGACGCCCCTGAGCGCGTGTACCGCGCCAAACCAGATATCCAGCTCTTTAACGACGATCTCTACCATTTTTTCTGCTTTCTGAATTTATATCGTATTATTATTGCCACCAGATTCATGAACAATACCAGCGCGAGGAGAACTAATGCCGTGCCATACCGTATTTTTTCGTCGACGTTGGGAACCTGTGTGGAAATTACATAAAGATGATAAGGGAGCGCCATGGCCTGATCAAAAATAGATTGAGGCAGCTGCGGCAGATAAAATGCCGCTACCGTGAACAGGATGGGCGCCGTTTCTCCGGCTGCCCTACCGATCCCTAAGATGGTCCCGGTAAGTATCCCTGCGATCGAGTTCGGTAAAATTATGTATCTAACCGTCTGCCATTTGCTCGCCCCCAGCGAACAACTCGCCTCGCGAAACGAGTGAGGAACACTTTCCAGCGCTTCGCGCGAGGTGGTTATTATTATCGGCAATATCATTATTCCTAAAGTGAGCGACCCCGAAAGAATTGATGCCCCAAATTTAAAGAAAACGACAAAAAGCGCCAACCCGAACAAGCCGTAAACCACCGACGGCACTCCGGCAAGATTTACTATCGCGAGTTTTATCATTCGCGTAAGAAAATTATCTCTGGCGTATTCGCTTAAATATATCGCCGCCATAACGCCTATGGGTAACGCGAAGATGATCGCCCCGATCACCAGATACACCGTCCCGACGATCGCAGGGAAAATACCGCCGGCGCGCATCCCCTGCCGCGGGACATCGGTGAGGAACTGCCATGTTATCGCCGGCAGGCCTTTTTGGATAATGATCGCCACGATAAGTCCGACCGGCACGACGATCAAAAACGCCGCCAGAAATATGAAAAAGAAAGCTATTTTTTGTGTCCGTTCCGCGTTGCTCATTATTTTGTTTTCCTGTGTAAAAATAGATCCGCCGTTACGTTAATGGCAAAACTTATCACGAACAGAACTATGCCTATTGCAAATAAAGCGAAATAATGTTCGCTGCCGACCACCGCTTCGCCCATTTCCGCGGCGATCGTCGCGGTTAACGTCCTTACCGGCTGGAAAATACTATGCGGCATTATCGCAGCATTCCCCGTGATCATCATTACGGCCATTGTCTCGCCGATCACTCTGCCTAGCCCAAGCATAACTGCCTCTAAAATACCGGATGCCGCCGCCGGGAGTATTACCCGGTGTATTACCTGCCAGTGCGTCGCGCCTAGGGCGAAAGCCCCTTCTCTGTAAGATTTCGGCACAGAATAAAGCGCGTCCTCGGCGATCGAAACGATCGTCGGCATGGCCATGAACGCCAGCATTATCGCGCCTGTCAGCGCGGTCAGCCCCGTAGGCAGGTGAAATATATTTTTTATCCACGGCACAAGCGTGATCATACCGACGAACCCCAGGACAACGCTTGGTATCGCGGCCAATAGTTCAATACCGCTTTTAAGGATCTCTTTTATTTTGGCGGGGGCAAGTTCCGTAATATAGATCGCGCAGGCCACACCCATTGGGATAGAGATGACCGCCGCGCCGAGCGTTACCAAAAGTGACCCTAGAATTAAAGGCAGGATCCCGAGTTGTGCCGGTTCAGAGATAGGATACCATTTTTTACCGCACAGAAAGTCGCCGGGGCTCACCGTTTTAAAAACGCTTATCCCCTCTTTCAGTAGAAATAAAAATATCAATACGACAAAAAATATCGACGCCAACCCGCAGAAAAGGATCAGCTTCTCGATAAATTTTTCTTTTGCTGTGCGCATTGTACGTTTATCCTTCGACGTGCTTACTTGTCCCGTATCGAGGGTTTATTGTTTTATGGGAACAAAGTCCGTAGCGAGAACTATTTTTTGCCCTTCGGGGGAAAGGCAAAATTCGATAAATTTTCTTGCTATACCCTGCGGTTCACCGTTAGTATAAAAGAATAATGGTCTCGATATAGGGTACTTCCCTGTTGTTACGTTTTCTATTGTTGGGGCAACGTATTCCAGCTTGTTATCCATGGCTATCTCCAGCGGTTTTTGTCTTTTCGAGATATACCCCATCCCGTAATACCCGATGGCGTTTGTGTTCTGTTCCACCTCATCCGCTATGGCTTGAGAAGAGGATAGAAGCAGCGCGCCGGGCGCGAATTCCTCGATGGAATTCGGGTCCCCCCGCCTAAGCACGTGTTCTTTGAAATATACGTGCGTGCCGGAATTAACTTCTCTCGAAAGGATTACTATCGGACCGTTCGCGCCCCCGACATCTTTCCAGTTGGTGATCTTCCCCGAAAATATCTGCGCGAGTTGGTCAATTGTCAGTTTGCTTACCGGATTTTTGGGGTTTACTATGACCGCGAGACCGTCTAGGGCTATTTTCACCTCATAGGGGGTTACGCCTTTTTGTTTTGCGAGATTTATTTCTTTTCCTTTGATGTTGCGTGAGCTCATGGCAATACTGCAGGTGCCGCTAATAAGGCTGGAAAAACCCGTCCCCGACCCGCCGCCGGTAACAGCAATAAACTCAAGTTGGTTTATTTTCATATATTGTTCCGCCCAAGCCTGAGCTAGGTTGACCATTGTATCTGAACCTTTGATCTGAATGAAATTGTTGGGTTTTTTCGCTTCTGCGAAAGGATTTATTAGAACGGCGAAAATTAATAGCAGGGGAAAATATCTCTTCATGTGCTTTCTCTTCTCTTCTTTACGTTTATTCCTGCATATTATATATGAAAAGTCATTTTTTTCAAATACAAATAGGGACTAAAACAGTACATAGAATGTAAATGTAAGAGGGGACATCTAGCCCCGATGAGCAGCACGCGAAACATAGCACAGAGCGCATAGGGCAGAGCGGGACGGCGGATGAAAGACGAGGGACGAAGAACGTCGTGTCGACGGAGACGACAAGCTTAGTATGTGGTATGTAGTACCGGAAACGACACGACTCACGAGGGACGACCGCTCGCTTCGCTCGCTAGGACGAAGGATGAGAGACGAAAGACGGTTGGGGTTTGGGGTTTGGGTTTCGTGGTTCGTTACCCTATTGTCATTCCCGCGCCAAGGCGAGCATGAAGAGGCGTTCAGCGGGAATCCAAAAAACGTAGTGGCAGGCCTTGTGCCTGCCCAATAATGGTTAATTAATTAACCCTGTGTCGAAAAAAGCCGAAACAGATGCAAAATAACGGTTCTTTGCTAAAACCGTTTCTAGCAGAAGAATCCCCTTCTTAACAAGAAGACATAACAAATATGTGAGGCGGCTACGAGAAACAGTACTCTGAACAGAAACGGTTTTTCATGGTTTGCAAAATCAACCATTTGATTACGTGACAAAAGTCAGCAAGAAAACGGTACCTTGCTGCAACCGTTTCTAGCAGAAGAATACCCTTCTTAACGAGAATACATGAAAAATATGTGCGGCGGCTGCGAGGAACAGTACGCTGAACAAAAGCGGTTTTTCATTATTTGCAAAATCAGCCATTCGATCGCGGGGTAAAAATAAGAAAAGAAGCAAAGCGAGCGTCATAGCAATATTTATTTCTGCGAAGTCCCACCTCGGTCTTTCATGTCTAAGGACGAAGCAGAATGGCGGAGCGGACGGGGCTCGGCGCCTTCGTCCCGCTCGCATGTTTTTGTTCCTCGCTTCCGCTCGTCAAAAAGCATAGCGGGACTCCGGTCGGCCATCCGTATTTTCGGTTGTGCTCGTATCCTCGCCTTCTCGGATACTTCGCTTAATTAAAGGCTCAAATGCTCCATTCGAGCCCCTACGCACAGATATTTAGCGTCGCCGAAGGCGACACATCTGTAATGGGGATGAGATTATTAAGAGAAGGGGGAACATTCCCCTTTGAAATTAAAAAGTCCGGACACATGGTCCGGACTTTTTAATGGCGGAGCGGACGGGGCTCGAACCCGCGACCTTCGGATCGACAGTCCGACGTTCTATCCAGCTGAACTACCGCTCCACAAAAATGCCGTATATCGTATAATAGTATATCGTGTCTAGTGCCTTGCGCCCAGTGTCTCGTCTCTCGTTACTTTCGATGCCTCTCTCCTCCTTACAAATAAAGGAAGATGCGCGGCCCTGCTTCGCTCTTCGACCCGAGAACTACCGGTAGAGCTTCGCAGAGACATTCTGCTTCCCGAACAATCAATTTCTGCGAAGCCATACCTGAGTTCCCTCATCGAATGGCGAAGCAGAATGGTGGGCGATGTAGGGGTCGAACCTACGACATCTACCTTGTAAGGGTAGCGCTCTAAACCAACTGAGCTAATCGCCCCGGAGCAACAAGTTGTTTATTATAGCTTAGGCCGACGTTGCCCGTCAAGGTTGATAAAGATCGTTGTGAAGCAAAGCCTCTTACCGGCTTTCGCTGATATTTTATTCCACCGTTACCGATTTCGCGAGATTTCGCGGCTGATCTATGTCGTATCCGAACTCCGCTGCCACATAATACGCTAAAAGCTGCAGCGGCATTACCACGAGTATCGGTGAAAATACTTCCGGGAGGCGCGGGATCGCGATGGAAAAAGTTGTTTTGTTCTCTTTGAAAGAATAGTCCCCCTCGGAAACTATAGCGATCACTATCCCGCCCCTTGCTTTTATCTCCTGAATGTTCGAGAGCATTTTATCGCGTGTTTCGGATTGCGGCGCAATACATATGACCCACGGATTCTCGTCTATAAGAGCTATCGGTCCGTGTTTCATTTCCCCTGCCGGGTATCCCTCGGCGCTTATGTACGATATTTCTTTGAGCTTTAAGGCGCCTTCTAACGCGTTGGGATAATTGATGTTCCTCGCTAAATACAGAAAACAGCTTTTATTGTTCCTCGCGAGATAGTATTTATGAAATCCCGCCGCGTATTTTGACAGAATATTATTTTTCGAATGATATTCGCTAAGGAGTTTTTCCGCGTGTTTTGGCACTTTCCCCAGCTCATCGAGAAAAGAGTCGTCTTTAAAAGCGGCGCTATGTTTTATTTTGGTAAATTATTCGG
>JAQUNB010000034.1 GCA_028717825.1 Candidatus Omnitrophota bacterium | reverse complement strand
AAAACAACTGTTGGGATTATCTCGAGCGAAGTGTCGCCGAACTTAACATCATTAAGCTTAAAAGATCCAAGTTTTTCAGTTTGAGGAAAAAAATATTTCTTGGGAGGAAGTATTGTCGGGATATATTCGAGCGTCATCTCCGCCGCACTAGTTACTTCGGCAAAGACATACTGATTCTCTTTCTTACAGGGCGCGACAACCTTGTTCCCTTGTTCCTTAAGAAGATCCACGAATTTGCCCAGATCTTTCTTTTCCAGGTAAAAATACCTCATAAAACATTCTCCTTCTTGATTTTTATCTTATTTTTTATCCATTCCAGAACGCGCTCAATCCCTTCGCCGCTCTTACACGATATTTTTATTACTTCAAGACCGGGATTTATCTGCCTGATACATTTCTCGCTAAAATCCATATCGAAATCCACATATTTTAATAGGTCCACTTTGTTCACTACCGCCAGTTTGCTTTCTTTTATGACCAAAGGATATTTTAAAGGTTTGTCGGCGCCTTCCGCAGTGCTCAAGAAAGCTATTTTCATATCCTCCCCAATGTCAAATTCCGCCGGGCACACCAAGTTCCCGACATTCTCCACTATTATCAAGTCTTTACCGCTAATATTGATCTCTTCGAGCGCGTTTTTTACAAGCGCGGCGTCAATATGACAAGCGCCTCCTGTATTTATCTGGACGACCTCGAGCCCCAACGCGTCTATCCTTTCTGCGTCACGCGAGGTAAAACAATCGCCCGTGATTATCGCAAAACGGATGCCTTTTCTCCCTAACATAGGTCCCACTTTTTCAAGAAACGTTGTTTTCCCCGCGCCGGGCGAAGAGATAATATTGACCATCAGTATCTTTTTTTCCTTAAGCAGCGTCCTTATATTTTCTGCTATGTCGTCGTTATATTTTAATATACTCTCTTTGATGACCTTAAATGCCATTTTTTCACCACTCGATCCCTGTTATATTAAATTCATCTCCTGAGACTATTTTTACATCTTCGGACGAACATTTTCCGCAGATAAAATCGCTGCGAAAATCTTTCAGCATACTTACCGCGCCACACGTCTGACACTTTATCTCTAGCGGCAGGGTTTTTATCTCGAGTACGGCTTTCTCCAATTTTTCACTTTTGGGTATATTTATAAAAGCCGTCTGCATTATCTCTGGGACGATGTACCTGAGCCGGCCGACTTCGAGATGAACCTTTTTGACCCGGCCCACCTCGGGACTTGCGACTTCTCGCTCAAGTATCGCGACTATATTCTCAGTAAGTTTTATTTCATGCATCGGTTGCGTAATTCCTATCGTGTCTCGTGACTTGTCGTTCGGGTTTTCTGCTTTCGCCAAGGCTACAGTAGTTCGCGACTCCCCAGTATCATCCCCGCATGTTCTTAGCAGGGATTCAACCCCCGCCTGTCATCCCCGCGAAAGCGGGGATCTAATAAAAATATTAATAGATTCCTGCTTTCGCAGGAATGACAATTTTTATTGTTATTTCTTTCTGCGCCCTTCGTCCTAGTGAGCGTAGCGAACGATCGTCTTTCGTCCATCGTCTCTCGTCCTTCGTCTCCACCGCCACTATTTACCACATACGTTCTAAAAGCGCATCGTCACCATGTCAACTATATACGTTCTATCCGTACCGCCACCGTCAACAGATCCGCGGCAGTTGCTCGCCTGTCAGCATATCGATTATCCGCGTAACACCGTATTTTGTTTTAAGACAAACCTTGCCCGGATATCTATGGGCAACGTCGCCTATCGTTTGGGCGTTTTTGCCGTATTCATGGCCTTTTAGAATCGTTAAAACTTTCTTTTCTTCTTTAGGGTCAACAATGATCATTACCTTACCTTCATTCGCTATGTAAAGCGGATCGAGCCCTAAAAGCTCGCAGGCGGCCCTCACTTCCTTTGCCACCGGTATTTTTTCCTCTTCAATAAGTATACCCATATTCGATCCACGAATTATCTCATTTAAGGTTGTGGCCACGCCGCCTCTGGTCGGATCGCGCATGAACTTCACACCGTTTGTTTTCTCCATGATTTTTCCTATCATGCCCCCGAGCGGCGCCGCGTCACTTTCTATCCTGCTCTTAAAAGAAAGCCCCTGTCTTTCTTTAAGTATCGCGACACCATGATCACCGATGGTACCGCTTATTATAATCTTATCGCCTATCCTTATTTTTTCTACCCCGCAAATAATATCTTTCTCGAAAACACCTATCCCGGAGGTGTTGATAAAAATGCCGTCCGCTTCTTTTTTTTCAACGACTTTGGTGTCTCCCGCGACGATCTTAACCCCGGCTTTCCCCGCCCAAAGAGCCATGGACTTTACGATCCTCTCAAGGTCACTTACGGCAAACCCTTCCTCTATAATAAAAGCCGAGCTAATATACTTTGGAGAAGCACCGGAAACCGCGATATCATTCACCGTCCCGCAGACCGCAAGTTTCCCGATATCGCCGCCGGGAAAAAATATTGGTTTAACGACATACGAATCGGTCGTAAAAGCCACTCTGCGGATCTTTGCTAATTCAAATACAGCCGAGTCTTCCTTCTTATCAAGGATATTATTTTTAAAATGCTTAACAAAGAGCCCGTTAATAAGCTCGTGCGTTACTTTCCCGCCGCTTCCATGTGATATTGTTATTCGTTGCATACCTTCACCAACAAATTTGATACATCAGGATCTTAAAGACTTTTTATGGGCGGCAGCAGATAATTCGAGCACAGCACAATCCCCCGCAGGGGAGCGGATGCGCGCAGAATATCTGCTGACAGGACCCGTAAAAAATCAAAGTAGTTTGTCACGCCACCGAGTCTTTTTTACTCTCAAATTATTCCCCATACTTATACCATGCGGCGCAGGTCCCTTCGCTTGAGACCATGCATGCGCCTTGCGGCTTCATGGGAGTACATTTCTGGCCGAAAAGTTTACAGTTCTTCGGCTCTTTTATGCCTCTCAGGATGTCGCCGCAAATACATCCCTTTATTTCCTTTGACGCGCCGACATCTATTTTAAAGATTTTTTCCGCGTCAAGATCAGCGAACTCTTTCCTGATCCTGAGACCGCTCGCCGGTATAACACCGAATCCCCTCCACTCGGCATCGGCTGAGTCAAAAACCTCATACATTATGTATTTCGCCTTTTCATTACCGTTTTCCTTGACGGCCCGCTCATAAGCGTTGATAAGACTTACCTTGTTATTTTCGCGGAGTTCGGCAAGTAGATATATCGCTCTTAGAATATCCGCCGGTTCAAATCCGGCGACACAACAAGAGATCCGTAAATCATCGACAATGAACTTGTAAATACCCGTCCCTGTTATCGTACTAACATGTCCCGGAGAGATCAAAGCATTAATCTTCGCGTCCTTGTCCTCGAGAACGGCTTTTAACGCCGCAGGCATGGTCTTGTTAAGAGCAAGCACGCTGAAATTTTTTATCTTTTCCGCTTTTGCCTGCATGATCGCGGCGGCAATAGTAGGAGCGGTCGTCTCAAATCCTATACCTATAAAAACAAAATGTTTATCCGGCTCATTCTTCGCGAACGAAAGGACATCCTGTACTGAATAAACTACCCTTACGTTCCCTTTTTCCGCTTTTACCTCCGCGAGCGTGACGCTTGTCCCGGGAACATCGACCATATCCCCAAAAGTACAGACGACGACATTATTGAGCCGCGCCAACGCTATGGCCTTATCTATGTCTTTCTGGCTTGTCACGCATACAGGGCAGCCCGGTCCCGAGACAAGTTTTATGTTGCTTCCTATAAGTTTATGTATCCCGTTCTTCCTTATGGACATGGTATGCCCGCCGCAGACTTCCATTATCGTGAAAGGTTTTTTTGATATACCTATTATCCCTTCCGCGAGGCGTCGGCAAAGATCTTTGTCCCTGTATTCATCGACAAACTTAAACATTTTTTCCCTTGTTATTAAAAAATTCTATGGTGAATTTCGCGTCAGCCTCATCAACTTTCTGGATAGCATATCCGGCGTGTACAAGCACGTAGTCGCCGCGAGAAGCTTCCTTCAGAAGATCCAAAGAGATGTTTTTTACAATACCCGACACCTCCACCTCGGCGGTCTTCCCTTTAATATTGATTATTTTTCCCGGCACACTCCAGCACATCTCGTCTCCCATTTCTCGGCCCGCAGCCCACGTTACTCGATGTTAATTCAAGTTAATCAATGTTACAAGAGGTTACGTTACGCCATTGCGAAAAGTACAACCTAAATTAACCTTATGTAACCTTCGTTCCACCCGGCGCTCCGCGCCATGCATCATTCGTCACCAGCAGCACTCGCCGCCACGATCGCCTGACCGATCGAAATATTCATGTCCGTCGTAGGAAAATTTTTATGCTTATAAAGTTTAAGCTTCGAACCGGTAAATTTATTCTCTATATAATCGACAAGGTATCTATTCTGGAAACATCCGCCGGAGACAAGAACCTTGTCTATCCCGGTTTCTCTATATATTCGAGAGCTGACATCATAAATGATCTCGCCGACCGTGTTGTGGAATTTCGCGCTTACAAAAGACAATGCAGCCCCATTATTAATATCTTCATCTATCTCTTTTATCATCCTTGACACTATTATTCTTTCTCTGTCAACCACATAACTATATGTATCCGTTATCTTTAGGTCGGCTATTTTCTCAAGTAGCATTGCCCCTTCCGCTTCGCTCTTCGCGACATCACACAGCCCTGTCAATGACGAAACGGCGTCAAAAAGCCTGCCCGCGCTTGAACTTAGCGGAGAATTTATCTTTTTTACCAGCATTTCTTTTATTATTTTCACTTTTTCTTTTTGTATCCGCTTTAATAGCGGCGTATTGACATCGGTAAAACCTTCTCCGTAAGCATGATACAGATAAGACAGCGCCATCCGCCAAACTTGGCTGATCGCAATGTCCCCGCCCGGGATCGCGACATATTCGAGATGATGTTTTCGCGTGTAACTTTTTTTGTCGCAGATCAAGAACTCGCTTCCCCATAAATTTCCGTCATCACCGTATCCTGTCCCGTCAAAAGATACTCCGATAACCTTACCCTTGATAGCGTTATCGGTAATAGCGGACACTATATGCGCGAAATGATGCTGGACCTTCATAAGTCTCGACTTTTTGTTATGAGAAAATAACGTTTCGGCAAGAGCTGTCGAAGCGTAATCCGGATGCATGTCGCAAACGATTACATCCGGTTTTACTTTTTCGCTGGCCAAATGTGACTTTATGGCCTTTTCATATTCATTGAACTTATCGACATCGCTAAGCTGGCAAAAAGCCCCGCTTGTGAACAAGTTCCCTTTTGACACCACCGAAAAAGATGTTTTATTTTCCGTGCCAAGCGCTACTATGGTCTTCATTTTAAAGTTTCCCTACCGTTACCTTTATTCGCTGCAAAATACGAAAGTATCTCGAGCTCTCTCGAAAAATCCACGTTCCTGACTTTTACACCTTCCGGTACGTTCAAGCTGACAGGTGCAAAATTTAGTATACATTCGATCCCGGCTTTAATTATCGTTTCGGCTACTCCCTGTGCCTCCGCCGCCGGAACGGCGATAATACTTAGAGTAATATTTTTCTCTTTCGTAAGTTTTTCAAGTTCGCTTATAGGGCGGACAGTGATATCTCCGAATTTTTTACCTATTTTTTTGGCATCCGCATCAAAAGCTGCGACAATATCTAGTTCGTGACGACCAAAACCCGAGTAAGCCAAAAGCGCGGTCCCAAGATGACCGGTCCCTATCAAGGCAACATTCCACTTTTTATCTTTGCCTAAGATCTTTTCAAGCGACTTTTTAAGGTCCGCTATTGAATACCCGGCGCCTGTTACACCAAATTGCCCAAAGTATCCAAGATCCTTCCTGACCTGCGCATCCCCCAAATTGGTCCTATCGCCGAGCTCGGAAGACGAGATCGTCTTGATATTGATCTTGGCAAGTTCCGTTATTTCCCTGAGATATAGAAAAAGCCTTGATATCGTCGATTCGGGGACTTTTTTGTTACTCATTTTCCTCCGATACTTTGTGATATTTTTCACAGACTTCGTTCATAATTTCACAAATATACTGCTTTTTGAGCCTCGTGTCAAGAAAAAATAGGGACGTCATCCATATTTTGCTTAACAAAATAGGTAACGTCCCTACATTAACGTTCCGAATAAACAACCTTGTTATCTTTTTATCTTTTCGAAAAATTTTATATCCGCATCAACCATTATTCTCACAAGCTCTTTGAACCTGACCTTGGGTTCCCAGCGTAAGATCTTTTTCGCTTTCGTGTAATCACCCTTTAGATCAAAGACTTCTGCGGGTCTATAAAAATTTTTATCGACTTCGATATGATCTTTCCAGTTGAGCCCTGCATACCTGAACGCTTCTTCCGCAAACTCCCCTACCGAATGTGTTTCGCCTGTGGCGATAACAAAATCCTCGGGTCGCGTCTGCTGGAGCATAATCCACATTGCCTCGACATATTCTGGTGAATATCCCCAATCCCTTTTAGCGTCAAGGTTCCCCAAGGCTAATTTTTTATCGAGCCCTAGCTTGATCTTGGCTACACCTCTAGTTATCTTTTTTGTTACAAACTCGAAACCGCGGCGGGGGGATTCATGGTTAAAAAGAATGCCGTTGCAGGCAAACATATTATATGCCTCACGATAATTCTGGGTTATATAAAAGCCTGCTGTTTTCGAGACACCATACGGAGAGCGCGGATGAAAAGGCGTGTTCTCGTTCTGCGGCGACATGCTTACAAGACCGAACATTTCTGATGACCCCGCAAAATAAAATTTACAGTGCGGAGCTTTCTGTTTAAGCGCCGACAAGACAAAAAGTGTCCCGTTTATATTCGTATTTAACGTCGAAAATTCATCCTCGAACGAGTAACTCACAAAACTTTGGGCCGCGAGATGATAACATTCGTCCGGTTTTATCGCTTCGATAATATTAAAAACACTTGCGTAACTTTCCAAAGATCCCGAATGCAGTATTAGTTTATCAAGGATATGCGCTATCCTATGCATCCTTGATTCCGGGTCTTCGAGAGCTACGCGCCTTACCATCCCGTGCACTTCATATCCTTTGCCGATCAAAAATTCCGCCAAATAAGACCCGTCCTGCCCGGTTATCCCCGTAATAAAAGCTTTTTTCTTCATGGTTTTACCCTTTCGGAGGCATTATCCCCTGCTTACTGATTTAATATCCTGAATATTCGCGTTTTCGATGACCATTTGCGGCACAGTATGGACCATCTTCTTCACTTTTTCTTCCCCCACTATGTTTTCAGCTTCCAGTAACCCTTCAAAAAATCTCTCCAGACGAAACGTCTTGGAATGGGCATCAGACACTAACACATCAGCGATCCCTTGTTCCAATAAACGTACCGCTGCTTTTTGCACTTTCCCGCCCATTTCTCCCGACAAACTGCAGGTAGTAACTTGAATTAAAACATCCATCTCAGCGATCTTTTTCATTCGTTCAAAATCATCCTGAAAAGCGCTGCTTCTCTCCGGATGAGTTATAATGGGATAAAAACCCGCTTTTATGCATCTTGCCAAAAAATCCTCAAAACCACTGGGAACAATAAAATCTTCCGGCTCCAGCAAAAAGTATCGGCTATTTGCTACAGTGAGAAAACCGCCTGTTTTTAACTTTTCAACTAGATCATAATCTATTTTTATGTCAGCCCCGAGAGAAAGACGCAGCAAGATCTCTTCTCTTTCTATTTGTTCTTTGAGCGAGTTGAAGGAGATTACGATCTTCCCTATTTGGTCGCTACCTTTCCATGGAATGTGCGGCGTCGCTACAACATGCTTAAACCCCATCTCGACCATACGCTTACACATCTCAACGGATTCTTCGATGGTTTCAGGGCCATCATCGATCCCTGGCAAAATATGGCAATGCAGATCAGTGATCCCGTTATATTTGATGTGTATTTTCGCGAGACCTCCTTGGATCTCTTTTCCCCGGTCAACATCCTTAAAAGCATCTATTTTTTTCTGGTTGTCTCGGATCGTTTTTGCAGAAGCAAAAAGGATAAGAAAGAACATCGCGAATATCGCAACAGCCCCCTCTCGTAAACCTCTATCTTCGGTTTGGTGCGTATCTAAAAATCCATGGAAAAAGAAAATATCGGCATATTTTGATCTTGTTATTGTATCCTCAAGATATTGATACTTCTGCGGCAAAAATCTGGGCAGATCCGGCACTTCGGCCCAGATCCCGCAAAAAATCATCAAGAAAGTTGCCGCAACAAGCAGCTTACTGGTAACTTTCCTGATTTTAAAATATATACTTGCCGTTACAAAAAAAGGGAAACTCATCCCTATTGCGGTATGCATGGACGGGAGTGACATTTATTTTTTCCCCTTCCTTAAATGATCAATTTCTCTTTCTTGGATTTTTAAGTGATGCGCGAAAATAATGATCATAGTAAAAAATATAACCAATATCATCGCCAGACCAAAAGTTGACCCTGTTCTATTCAGTCTATTAAGTATCCCATAAAAAAAGAATATGTTGCTGATATAAAAATCGCACACAATCTCCTTAACAAAGCCTAGGGGCAGACCATTCACGATACTCGGCACAAAACTCCACAGCATGCATCCCAAGAAAATTAACGGCATTTTCGACAAAATATCGCTGTTTATTTTCCACCCGTTCCTTATGTAATAAAAAATAAAAATACAAAATGGGACAAGCAATCCTATCGTAATATGTTTAAGCATAACTTCTCTCTTTCCCGCCATAAGAAACTTTAGTGCCGCCCAAAGCCGGCTTTCCGCCTTGGCCGCCCAGATCATTCCATTAATTACGTGTGAAAAATAAATAGATCTATTTCACAAAGTATTTTTATCATCGGAAATGTTATTTTAATCATACCTTTTCCAC
>JAQUNB010000033.1 GCA_028717825.1 Candidatus Omnitrophota bacterium | reverse complement strand
TTCGCAATCCGATAAAATTTTTTGCACAACCTTGAATCTTTTATTTTTTCCGAATTTTTCGATCATGCGTTTGACACAATTTTCCTGCGGTTCGATCGCAATGACCGAAGCGCCAAGTTTTAGAAAAACACCGGTTCGGTCACCTATGTTCGCACCAATGTCAAAGCATAGTTCGCCTTTTTTAATGAACCGGGCGTAGAATCGCAGCATTTTCACCAAACGTAAATATTGGGAAAATATATTTTTTACGAAGTTTTTTATCATCCTCATCGGCATATTGTAAACTTTGTGCGCTTACGCGAAGATCTGTTTTGTACCAAAGGCCGATTCCTCTTCGGCTTTCCCGCTTTCTATATCTTTAGATTTCATCACAATAGCGGTAAAGAACCAGAAAGGTTCTGCGATCCTTATTATTATGAAACTATTCGACCCTATAGCGTGAAACAGGAGCCCTATCATTCCCACCAGATACCCCAAGACTAACCCCTTGAATAATGGTGTTTCCACATCTCGGAAAGATTTCATACCAACCTTCCATATTTTTAAGAAAAGCCACGAGAACAAGATAAGGCCGATAAGCCCGGTTTCGCTTAATACCAAGATATATTGGCTATCCAAAAAAGGCGTTCCGGTAACTCCAAATCCCAAGATCGGGCTTTTAGGAAATAATTTTGTGAGTGCCATTTTCCACGACATAATGCGAGCGGCAGGAGACGGCCCCAAGCTTATAACTCCAACTCTTTGCAGCTGTTGACTTTTCTCCGGCATAAAGGCGCCGATAACCCTGTCCTTAAGAGCGGGCGGGCCAACCCCTACTGCTAAGGCAAAGAGCAAGAACATGGCAATCGAAAAATTAACTACACGCTTATCTCTTGTGATAAGCACGAACGCAATAAGAGAAAATATCATCCCCAGATATGACGCCCTTGAAAGCGTGAACAAAAAGGTTGGCACCAGAAAGGCAAAAATAAGGATAAGAATAGTCCGACGGGTCTTATAATAAAAAAACAGGCCCGCTACCATGCAAAGAATGAAAAGCATATATCCGCCAAGGGTATTAGGTTCTCCTTCCCCCTCAAACGGTGCCGATATCCTCGCGACGTGCCCAATGTGAGTATTGCCATATATACCGACGATGATAGCCGTAAAAAGAAGTACCGTTGTAAATGTTTTTACCTGTTTAACGGTAACGATCTGGTTCAAAACGATAAAATACAGGAAAAAATACTCTATCAGTTTAAGAACATAGAACGCGCCGCGCAACGGCTGGACCGCGCCTATCAACATCCCATATATAGTTGAGGTAAAGATCGCCGCCGTATACAATCCGATCGGCACGTTTAGCGGGCTTCTTATTAAAAGCGGAAGTTTTTTTATCGCCATTTTTGCCAGCCATGTCAGCGTAACAAGCACCAAGAGAAGGTCTTCAGCGCGGATAACGATAGACCTCCCCGGTACACTGCCGGCTTCAAGCTCCGGAGAAAGCAACATTGACAGAAGTATGGCGATAAGGCCGATATCCGTATTTATGAACGTTGCGATGATGACAAAAAGCGAGACAACGACCAATGCTGCCTTCGGAAAATCTGTTACGCCGGAAACAAGCTGAGTGGAGACAATAGCCGTTATGACGATGAAGAACAAGATCACAGCTGTCTTATAATTAATCTCCCCGCGATTGGAGATCCTAATGGGATCCTCCTAACTTAAAAAAGACAGGAAAAAATATGATTATGAGTTAAATTCTTTGCCAAAAAATTTTTTGGGACGGGTTCCTTCATCTTTTTCGGGTTCTTCACCGTAATACTTTTGAGCATAGTAATAGAACGGGGAACCGAACCTCATGTCGGAGATCCTCATATTATTCAAAACAACACCAACGGCCCTACCCTTGGCATTTTCTATCTGCATCTTACAGCGCCGGAGCGCCCCTCTGGAGACCCGCCCAACTTCGTAGACCAAAATAACGCTGTCGACTTTTGAACTTAATATACACGTATCAGTAACAGGTAAAACCGGCGCCGAATCTATAAAGACAACATGGAACTTTTCTTTAAGTTCTTTTATAAAACGCGTCATATTAGCGGAGCTCAATATCTCGGTGGGGTTACCGGGAAGATGTCCCGCCGTTATGATGTGAAGGTTCTCCATACCATAAGTTTTCATTATAACACTGGATTTTATATTACCCATCATTACGTCATCCATCGTCTTTATGACCTCATCTACCCTAAAAGTCCCAAGCACGGCTTCAGTCAACCCCATCTGTCTTTTTATCCCGAATACTCTATGAACAGAAGGTCTGCGAAGATCGGCGTCCACCAAAACCACTTTATACCCAAGCTGGGCCATACTTAAGGCCGAGTTGACGCTGGTGATAGTTTTTCCTTCCCTGATGCCGGCACTAGTGAACATCACACAATTCCCATATTTATCAATACCGGAAAATTTTATATAGGTTTGAAGGTTACGATAAGCCTCTGCAATAGAAGATTTTGGCCTGAACTGGATCACCATCCTGCTGACAAGGTCTTCGTATCTCTTCTTCTCTTCGGGGGGCAACGGTTCCTTAAAAAAATCCACTTCCTCTTTCTTTGAAACATCCATATGCGGAACAACACCCAGAACAGGCATGTGCAGATATTCTTCCACATCTTCGATCGTACCGATCGAAGTATCGAGGCTCTCTGTAACGAACGCGGCCAAAAGACCCAATACTATGCCGATAGCGCCGCCTAAAAAGATATTAGTGGTCTTTTGCACAATGATCGGATATTTCGGGATCGAAGCCGGATTAACTATTTCAATATCCTTTGTTTTTGAGGCTTCCAAAATCCGAGCCTTCTCATATCGTTCCTTTAGCATACCGTAAAGACTTTGATTTATCCTTAGCTCGTTTTGCAGTTTATCAGCGTCAATATATTCCTCTTCTACTACCAATTCTCCTTCGGTCGGTTTTCCGATCTGCTCTCCGATATTTTCGATCTCTTGTTTCAGGCTTATTATCTTTGGATAATTATCGGTAAACCTGTCCTGTAAATTGGCCAGCTCCAGTTTAAGCTGAGCAAGCCTTAATTTGGAATCGGTTGGCGGCAGAGGCTGGAACGCACCGCTCGGGAGAGCCCCTTGCACAGCAAGTTTTTTCTTGAGGTCCGTTATCGTCGCGTCAATCTTTTGAAGTTGCTTTTCGACAAACTGTTTTGTGTTGCTTGCCTCTTTGACTTTTCTTTCCCAATTCTTATCGATAAAAACATTCGCTACGGTTTCAGCTACGCTTTTTGCTTCTACGGGATTGGTACTCTTCGCCTCGATCTCTACTAGATCCGTATTTTCTTGTTGCACGGCTGATATTTTTCCGCGCAGGCCGTTGATCACGGCTTCTTCTTTTTCCGGATCCGTATCTTTTGTCAGGAGCCCGAGCTTTGCCGCGACATCCTTTAAAACACTGTAGCTTTTTATAAGCTCCAGCTGAGTGGATATATTTTCTTCCGCCCCGCCCCAGAACGTGACCCCCGTCCCCGTTATCTCGGCCACAGGGGTTTTACTGGATCCCATATAAAGTGTCACGCTCGCCTTATAGACAGGTTCTATCTTCTCAGAAAAGAACTGGGCGCTGATCATAGACACTATGAAGACCGAAAGTATAATCCACTTCCGTTTGTATATAATGCGCCAGTAGTCCCATAAGTTCAGGCCATATTCGGGCATTGGTTTTTATCCCTTTCTTGTTGAAACTCCCCCGACTTACACAAGTGTGCTCTTTCTTTCCTCTTCGTCTACACAAAAACCTCGCCAAGACGGAATTCCCTTTTCTATCCATCCCAACCTTTACAGGTGTGGAATTCCGCGAAAGCGGGTCAAAAAATCTCTGATAAAATCATGTATTTTTACGCCATACCTGTGCCCAATCCCAACTGCCGTTTATAATGCTTTGTTGCAAATTAGCAAGTTTCTCGGCAAAGAAAAGTGACGGGAACAGTTTTCTGAACACATAATTCAGATCTTCTATCTCGGTCTCAGGCACATAGATAATGTCGCCTTCCATAAGGTAAATGTTCTGGCTAATATCGCCTTTTTTGATCAATCTGGCGACATTTGTTCGTATAATTTTAGGATCGTTATATCCTCCGCGTATTACATAAGTGGCCGACGACATAGCACTATCTGTAAATCCTCCGGCCCTTGAGATAAGATCTATTATCCTATCTTCTTTTTCCAGCCGGTAAGTACCTTGCGCCAGAACCTGCCCCAATATAAATACTTTTTTGTCGCCGAATTTTTTAACTCCAACGGCGATCCGCGGTTCTTTTACATACGCGGCCATTTTCGAGCTGATCGATTCCGCTAATTCCTTCGGCGTTAACCCCGCGGCTTTTATATCGCCTACAAGTGGAAGAGTGATGTTCCCGTCCTCCGGGCGCACTATCACGGTTGAATCAAGTTCGGGACATCTCCATACGAATACTTCCAATTCATCCCGTGAACCGATATAATATTTGCCTTCCGAGGCTATTGTCCCCGGCGGTGAATAGACCGAAAAATCAAGATTTTTCTTTGGCGCATTCCATCTACCGCAGCCCGAGACAAACACCGCGAACATCATCACCAAAATCACATATGAATAAAACTTTTTTCTATTAGTCATATATACGCTCCACATAGACTTAAAGCACATTTAAGTGCTCCGGGTTAACACAATGTTCTACGTGCACAAGAAGTTGTTTAGATAAATCCATTATCCTTGGTTCCGGGATAATTTTTCTATCTCGGTCGAAAGAGATACTGATCACGGGTCTCATTGGTGAATCTTCATTTGTCCGCACGACATTGCCTATCTCCCCTGAACTAATTTTGACCCATGATCCCACGGGAAAGATCGAAACATACCTTAGCATAGCTTTCATGTAATATGGGTCGTAACTATTCGACTCATTATCCAATATATGTTGCAGCGCGTGATCCGGAGCGTACCGCGCCCTCCAAGGCCGGGTATGTGTTTGGGCTTCATACCTATCGACAAGACCGATAAGCCGTGCTAAATGATAGATCTCGTTGCCTTTTAAATGCTTCGGGTATCCCGAGCCGTCGGCTTTTTCCTGATGCTGGGCTATCGCTAATATGATTTCTTCATCCATACCTTTGATCTTACGAAATATCTCTTCGCTGTAAATGGGGTGTTTTTCGACCTCTTTTTCTTCGGATGGATTTAGTCTTTCGTTTTTGTTCCATATCGCCATCGGGATCTTCATCATGCCGATATCGTGGAACAACGAGGAGATCAAGAGCTCCCTTAATTCTTTAGCGGAAAACTTTAGCGAAAGCGCTATGCGTACCGACACAAAACAAACGTTAATAGCCTGTATATAAATATAGTTGTTTTTATGCATTTCGTCATGCTGCGCGACAAGCCGCAAAAGATCATCCGGGTTAATACTCGTTGTAAGGATCTTATAAAAACGATCGGCATTCGCTAAAATATCCGCCCCGTCTATATCATTCTCTCCGCCGGAAGCAACCTTATCCATCACAGAGATCGCGAAACGCAGGACATCCTGATAGAAAGCTTCCGCGACAACAAGCGACGACCTTATCTCTATCGTCTTGGCCTTATTCTCTTCTTTCGAAAGAGAAAGTCTGACCTCTCCTTCATCTTTCCAAGGATTTCCATCAAGTTTTTTTTCTTTTCCCGTTGGAAAATTACTCAACTCAACCATTTATATTTTTTCTCCCAGATCTTTCACTATGTCTCTCACAATATTTTCATCCACACACCCTGCGTTGGCCAATGACCCCACCAGAAGCGCCATATCGCAAATATTATTTATCTGCCGCGGTCTGCCCTGTGAAGACCTGTAAACGTAACTACTGGCCTCCGGCGTGAACATAGACCGGTCCGTACCGGATATTTTAAGCCTATGTTCTATGTATCGAACGGTATCTTCTTCGTTCAGATTTTTCAAGACATAGAACATGGCAAACCTTTGCTTGAACTGTGCCATCGAATTTATGATATCCCTTAGCTCCAGCTGTCCCATCATGATTATCGTAACAAGAAAGTTATTGTTATACTGGAGGTTCATAAGGAGCCTTAACTCTTCAAGTACATCCTTTTTATTTATGAGGTGCGCTTCATCAACGATAAGTACGGTGTGTCGCCCCTCGCTCACTGTCTGTTTCAATCTTTCTTCGATAAAACGCCGGAGGCTGACACGATCCGTTATTTTGCCCTTCGCCCCAAGCTGAAAACCTATCTCCTGCAAAAGTTCCCGGGAAGTAAGGAGCGGGTTGCTTATGCAAATACTCTGATAATCACCGGACTCCTTTATCTCATGAAGTATTTCATTGGCGATCGTAGTCTTACCGGTACCGTAGTCACCGGCGAGCAACGCCCCCGCCTTATGGGCCCTTATGACATAAATGAGACGTGTCAACGCTTCCTTATGGCTCGGGGAATAATAGAAAAATTTTGGGTCACCTGTATTTTCGAATGGTTTTTCCTTAAGTTTCCAATGTTCAAGAAAATCCATATTTTTCACCTCTACTCGGTGGCCTCATTTATATCTTTGTTTTTGTCCAAATTCTCTTTCCCGACGACCATAAGGACCGTTACGATCAAAAGTATTAACGCGTCTTGTATAAGTAGCAATAATGCCTCGTAGTGCGTTGCATGTCTTAAAACAAGCGCTGATACTGCGAAAACCGTGCTGAGTAAATATATGAACAGTACCGACTGCACGGTTGTAAGACCCAACGCCATCAAACGGTGATGAAGATGGTCTCGTCCAACATATTCTATCCATTCTTTAAAAGTTTTGACCTTGCCCTGATAGACCCTCGAGATGGAAATATAAGTGATATCGAATATCAGTATCGAAAGTATGAGTAATGGAACGCTTAACGCGACTACCGGGCTATTCGCGCTCCAATCCCCCATTACGGCAAGTGACGCCAAAGTAAACCCGATAAAGCTGCTTCCCGCGTCTCCCAAAAAGATCTTGGCAGGATGAAAGTTGAAAACCAGAAACCCCAAACAGGCGCCCGTTAACGCTAACGTCAAAAATGAGAAATAAACTTGATTTGTCTGGCAAGCTATTATCGAAAAAGTGCCCGCGGCTATTGCGGTAATTCCCGCTGCAAGACCGTCAAGCCCGTCTATAAAATTCATTGCGTTCGTGATCCCTACTATCCAAAGTACGGTTAACACCGCTTCGATCGAAGCACAGGAAGTAAACACCTTGATATGCACTCCACAGGCTACAACGGTAAGCGCACATATAATTTGAACAATGAGCCTTATGAACGCTGAAAGCTCCTTTACATCATCTATAAGCCCTGCGAGCAGGATAATAGACGAGCCTATCATTATACCTTTCAGCTGTAAGGAAAAACGATAATTAAAAACTATGGCAAGAGCGAAAGCGCCGAAGACGGCAAGCCCCCCGAGTAAAGGGGTAGGTTTTAAATGGACTTTTCTCTCATCAGGATAATCAAGGATCCCAAATTTACCTGCTACCCACATCGCGGCCCAAGTAAAAATTATCGAGGAAATAAGAGAAAATGCAAAAACTTTTAGCATATTCTGCGGTTAACTATCAAAATTTGTGTTAAAGAATAAGAACCTTGGATTCGGGTCAATATCTTACTTTTTACCTACAATTCTCTTTAAGTATACACAATGTCTGCTAATATTCAAGTTAATATTAATATATGGGCGGGCTATGTTAAAAGATTATTTCTCCTTAGACGAGTCTGAAAAACCCCAAAGTGAACTTCCTGATTCATCTTTTTCGAAGGCATTGTGAAAAATTTGCTCTTTTCTTTGTCTTTGTTTCTCAATAAGCATCTTTTGGGCTTTTTGTGCCCTTGTATCCGCAAAATCATACCCGGGAAATATTACGAACCCTTCGTGCGTCATAGGCCCGTATTTTGTACTAACATAATCATCTCGGTAAGCAGATGGGGTAAGTAACGTCCCGTCGGGCATGGATTCATATCCCCCACCCAGATCCAGACCGTAATCACCTCCCGGATAATCCTGCACAAACCCATCATCCCTTCCGGCAAACCCTTCGGAATGGCCAAAAAGAAGAACAATACCTAGTAAGATCAATAATGATATCTTTTGAACATTTCGCATCCTACATTTTCTCCTTATTCTCATGCATATCACTGTACATTTTATTTGCGCAATTCGGGCATATGCCATGAGTAAAACTGGCCTTACTTCTTTCGGAAATATATTTTTCTAAAGCAACCCATGCGTTCGGGTCTTTGGGATCTCCCTTTTCTATCAGCATTTTTTTACATCGCGCACATATCGGCACCAGCCCTTCGAGCTTTTTAATATGTCCCAGTGCGTCCTGCAGCTCATTTAACTTATGTTCAAGCGCTCTATTGGTATTGTCAAGAAGCTCCTTTTGTTTCCTTAGTTCTGTTTCTTTTCTTTTCAATTCGCTGATGTCCAATAACGATACAACGCTCCGTCGCGTCCCGGGTATAATAGCGACCGTAAGGTATATGTCTTTAACGTTACCGTTATTATTTTTCATCTTGATCTCATAGTTCCTCGGCACCGCCCCGGGGTCAATAGTGCGCAGCCTATGATATTCAATAACTTTATCCTTGAATTCATCGTCTACGAATTCTACGATGTTCTTTTTATGTTCGACTTCCTTTTTAGAAATACCAAAATGTTTTTCAAATTCGCCGTTAACCATAGAAACGGTCATGTCCCCTTCTATAATGCACATCGAAGTCCCTGTATTCTCAAAAATTATACGGTACTGTGCCTCGGATTCTTTTAACACGGCTTCCATCTGTTTGCGCTCTGTAACATCCCTGTCAATCCCTCTAAACCCTGTCAAATTACCGTCTTTATCGGTTATAGGAACGCCGCTCGTCTCGAGGATTATCAAGTTCCCGTTCTTTGAACGATTAATATTTTCCAGACCCTTAAACGGTTTTTTCGCT
>JAQUNB010000032.1 GCA_028717825.1 Candidatus Omnitrophota bacterium | reverse complement strand
ATAGGCGTTGTTGACACGCTAAGATATATTCCTAAATGCGGCTCATAGAATTTTTCTTCTTGGGGCTCTTTTGTTTCTAAAAGTTTTTTACACGGACAGTTGGACCGCGGCGTTTTGCTACAATGGGCCACTTCATAACAATATTTACCCTTTAGTTCTTTCTCGCTCATCCCAACTTTCTGTAAAAAAGCTTTATTCGCCGTGATTATCCTGAAGTTGGTATCTTGGATGGATATCATATCACTGATAGTATCGAAAGTCTTGGACCACTGGCTGGCTATTTCCTCCTTCTCGTCTTTTTCTTTTTCACTTTCTTCGACCAACGCCCATAGGATCTTAGCCGCGGCACCATCCATCAAATTTACTTTTCCGGGCTTAGCTTTCCGTAAAGCGTCATACACTGCACCGCTTCCGGTAACATCGATTATCTCATTAAGCCGCTGATCCTCGATGAATGATTCCCACTTATTCGATACAGGTAGGCCCATCTTGCGTGCGAGTTGTAATCCCGGGGCATTTTCATTTACATCGACAACGCCTATAATATTTACAGCTTCAAAATTCCGAAGAAGGTTCAAAAGTTCCACGCCGCCTTTACCGGCACCTATTATAAGGATGTTTATTTTATCTATTTTCGGCATGCTCACCTTTTTTGATTTGCACAGGTCATTGCGAGGAGATCTCGAGTTTATGTCGCGACGACAAAGCAACCCATTTCTTCCACAGGACAGAAATGTAGGGAACAGGCAGGCCTGTTCCCTACACCTCACTCAACCGTAGGGAACGTTTTCAAACCGTTCCCTACACAAAACACCCGCAATGACAACAAGAAAAGCCCTAATGTCACGTAAATGTAAGTAACTGATACCTATTTTTACACTTTTCTACTAACACAGCTGTCAGACCTAAAGTATATCCCCAAATAGGTATTAAGCAAGTTTTTGCCCCTCCTCCTCGCCAGCCAATGCCCTGCCTATCTCAGCCGCTTTATCCAAATATTCTTTATGCGCCGACACATCATGTTTTCCGGAAACATTCGGGCAGAAAAGCTCATATTTGTATTGTATGCCCAATGTTGCGTAGAGGTTCCGGATTATGGACCTCGCATTCATAAAGAAATCTTCCCGATCTCCGGCTTGAACGGAAATAAAACCGCCTATTTTTTTGCTATTAAAGATCTCTTTTTTAAAAACATGTTTTGCGAGCCACACGGAATGGAACCGGTCGACCATTATCTTCGTCTGTCCGGATACACTCCCGAAAAAAATAGGTGTGGCGATCAAAATGGCGTTCGCCCCCTCGAAAGCGTCAAAAACTATTTTCATGTCGTCATTAACAACGGAGAGACCCTTTTCGCCCATCTTTTCATACTCTTTTTCCTGACAGGGGGAGATCTTTAACTTATTCAAAACGAGCTTTTCCGTTTGTGCGCCGTTCTTTCGCGCGGTGGCCAAAGCTATATCCAATAATGTTTCCGAATTTCCACCGGAACGAGGGCTTCCGCATATGCCAAGCACTTTCATATTAAAACTTCCTTTTTAAATTCTGTAAAATTAGCCAACGAAGAGTTCTTTTGAGTGGAACACTTGACCAGTTTAAATAATGGTTCCTGACGGAATAACGGTGTTTTTGGTTATGATAACGATCCCGTCTCTTATGTAATAATTGGGACCGTCAAAATTTTCAAGGCCTTTTACGTTCACGATCTTCACATCGTCCCCGACCCGCACATTCTTATCAAGGATGGCTTTGTGTATATGACAGTTTTTTCCTACACCAAGAGGCGGAATGTTGTTTGAGGTGTCTTTGCCTATCTCATCCACAGTCTCGTAATAATCGCAACCCATAGCGATCGTGTCTTCTATTAGAGTACCATCGCCAACCCTGAATCGTATACCGATTATCGAATGAACGATCCTCGCCGAAAGCACGATCGCACCTTCGGAAACTATGCTTTTTTCGACAACGCTTGTCCCGAATTTTGCGGGCGACAGATACCGTGTGCGGGTGAATATCTGCCATCTCTCATCAAACATATCAAGCGGCGGGATAGGCTCGGTTAACAAAAGGTTCTCTTCATAGAAAGTCTTTATTGTCCCGATATCACGCCAATATCCATTAAAAAGATATGCATACACTGGCTTTGTCTTGATCGAATCAGGGATTATTTCTTTTCCAAAATCAACTTTTTTGTTATTCTGTAAAAGCTCCATCAAAGTCGCTTTATTAAAAAGATAAATACCCATTGATCCGAGAAACCTGTCTTCCCCTCGCGGATTTTTTACGGCCATATCGCTAATAGAGGCAAGATCCTTCGGTTTTTCGACAAACCGTGTTATCCTACCAGTCTTATCTACCCCCGTTATACCCAGTCCGTGCGCGTCCTGTGGCTTGACGTAGTTACATGCGATCGTTATCTCTTTATTGTTCTCCAAATGGTACCGATACATATCCTGAAGGTCCATCTTATACAACTGGTCTCCCGAAAGAACAAAAATATATTTTATATTGGGATTATTGAAATGCTTCATACAACGCCTGACGGCGTCAGCTGTCCCTTGGAACCAAGTTGTATCATAAGTAGTCTGCTCAGCAGCCATGATCTCAACAAATCCTTGGCTTAACGAATCCATTTTATAGGTGCGGCTTATATGCTTATTCAGTGACTCTGAGAGGAATTGCGTGAGGATATAAATATTATTAAAGCCGGAATTTATGCAATTACTTACGGCTATATCGATAAGTCTGTATTTACCGAAAAGAGGGACGGCGGGTTTGCATCTTTCCTTCGTAAGCGGGAAAAGACGCGTCCCCTGTCCTCCTCCTAATATCACACATAAAACTTTTTCCATTTTTTTTGATCTCGATTAGTTTACCGGTAAAAAATACTGAACACCAGACATAATCCGAGCGCCTAGTGTTCAGTATTTTTCACCAACACATTCCACTGTTTCCACTCTTAAGATTCTTTATTTCTTTAAAGATCTTAATACTATTTTTTCAGCCTCGTACCAATCGGTCTGGTCGTTCCCGTGGCTGTAGCCTCTCTTCGTGTAAAGCTCATAGGCCTTTTTCTGAATTAACGAAAAAAGATCCCCGGAGCCTGACGAAGTAAGAGTGGATTTTCTTGCCATTTCAGGTTTTTTCGCGCTCATTTTTTCTTCTCCTATTGTTTTTTCTTGGTTCTTGTTTCCCATTCCCCACTTGTTTGTAAACTGTGCCATGATAACTCTCCTTTTTTAAAATTTAATTATTTCGAATAGATCTCATAGTCTATGTTCGCGAATACATTATTTTTCTGTTCCGCTTCTTCGAGAAAAGCCTCATCGATCTTATTTTCTCTCAACTGATCATGCAAAGCCAAGAACCTGTTCACGTGTTCTTTTGTTCTTTTTATCGCGTAACTTGTAAAAGTTCCCGTTTTCATTATGAACGCCCAATCGCTGGACTGGGCCAGAAGCAGTTCTCTTGCCATCTGGTTCAAGACCCTTCTTTTAAGGCCCGCCGCACGTTTATAATCTTTTGCGGCAGATGTCATTAGTTCGGCGATCTTGTGAAGATGTCTATATATCCAGTCGTTGCAGCCGTCGAGCCATACTTCGCTATAGCCTTTATACCCCCAGCTCGATGCTGACGGCGTGATAACGGGATATTTGTCATAAAGCTTAAGATATTCGCTCGGCGTTATTGTTTTAATCGTGTCTTGATCGTAGTGCATCTTCCTGAACAAGTATTCAAGCCATTCGGGCCCCTCGAACCACCAATGCCCGAAAAGTTCGGCATCGTAAGGCGAAATTATTATCGGTTTGCGGTCCATAATGCCAGCGATATGTTCGATCTGTTTTTCCCTGTTGAACATGAAGTTGCCGGCATGGAAGGCCGCCGTATCCAATGCATTTTTTCTATCGTAAACTTCTTTATCGTTGGTCTTACCTGTGATCTTATAATATTTCACACCGACGTTCACGCGCGTGCCACAACCATTGATGAAAGGTTTAATATAATCATAATCCAGATCGAACCCTATATCCCTATAATATTCACGGTAGTTATAATCCCCCGGATACCCTTCCTTCGAACTCCAGACAGACCTTGAACTCTCTATGTCCCTGCCAAAAACAGCCGTGCCTGATTTACAGAGATAAGGGCTATATACCCCGTATCTTGGTCTCGGCGAGCCGAACAGTATCCCGTGTGATTCAACAAAAAAATATTTTATGCCGAATTCGCTTAAGATCTTATCATGCCCCGTGTGGTACCCACACTCCGGCAACCATATGCCTTTCGGCACGCAATCGAAAACTTCTTTGTAAGTATCAACAGCTACTTTGACCTGCGCCCTTACAGCCGACTCATTTATTTCCATCAGAGGTAAAAATCCATGCGTTGCACAGCATGTTATGACCTCCACTTTTCCAAGGTCTTGGAACTTTTTGAAGGCCTGCGTAAGGTCGTTGTTATATTCATTCGAAAATGTATGCCTTGCCTGTTTAAACCTCTCCAGATACATTAGTGCGACATCATTGAACCTTTTATCAGAACGTGTCCGCTCAACTTCCATCTCGGCAAGTCGGATAAGCTTATTGATGCGCCTCAAGTATCTCGAGTTGAGGATCTCATCCCTCAACATATTTATAAGAGTGGGGCTCAAGGAGACCGTTATACGAAAATCGACATTGTCTCTTACAAGATTTTCAAAGATCTTTATAAGTGGTATGTATGTATCCGTTATAGCTTCAAATAACCAATTTTCCTCAAGAAAGTCCTCATGCTCGGGATGTCTTATAAAAGGTAAATGCGCATGCAGGACAAGAGCTAGGTAACCCTTCATTTTTTACTTCCGTTCCGTAAAAGAATCGAAATGATGGAAAGACCCAGAGGTGACAGCGCCCGAGAATCTCCAGCTTCTTAAATGTGCCTCAATAAGTTCCTTTAGCTCAAATGAGCTCTTTCCTATGTCATATCCGCCGGCTATCGCGAACATTCTGTAATAAAGATCCTCCGAACACATCCATTGTTCGTCATAGACATCTGACATTCTGTTGGAGGGCGTTGTGACAATATTAGACTCGGCAAGCAGAAAGAACTCTCCCGTTTTACACATGATCCCTATCTGGATCATCCAGCTAAGACCGGTATCATTAAGATGAATATACCAATTACTTGCCCAATCTCTTAATTCGAATTCATAGGTCGGATTTTGTTTTGAGGTGGCACCGCTTGTAACATTGTAAACTCTTAAAACGCTCTTAAGGGGGGAAAGACCTTTTTTTCTTATTTCTTCTTTTACTCTGTTCTCAACATCCTCTTTTATCTCCCAATAGCTGAAAAGTGTCCAAGGATCCCTGACCATTAACACGGCCTTGTTGTCATTATACCTATCCGGAAGTCCAGATTCCATATTGAACCTTTTATTGTTACCTTTGATTTGTCCGGATTCAGCCATGTCACTTCCCCTATTTCAAAAAAAAGAGATATAACACTTAACAACGATAGATTCTACTCCGTAAGATGATTTTCTGTCAACAAAAATCTAACTTTTAAAATCAGTTGAGTTTTTTTTGTTATTTAAAAACTTTTTATCTTTCACGTTTCCTAATATTTAAAAACAAACTTTTCGATTAACAAACAAAGTTTTATTTAATATTATGCACGTCTTATATCTACAGGGGAACAGAACGATCCATAAATGTAAGCCATTATAAAACAAAAGGTTAAGTCTATTACCCAGAAAGTTTTCCATATAGGGCAAGATACTGTTTGGTCGATCTTTCCCATGAAAAATCATAGCTCATTGCCTGAAACATTAGCTTTTGCCATGCCTTTTTATCGGTACTGTAAAGATCGATCGCCCTTTCTATCGCTCTGTAAAGGGCGTCTTCCGTCGCGGATCCAAACTTAAACCCGTTGCCGTTCTCTCTGTCCTCATCAAAATCCACGATAACATCATCGAGCCCTCCGGTCGCCCTTACAACCGGGATCGTGCCGTACTTTATGCTGTACATCTGATTCAAACCACATGGCTCGTACCTTGACGGCATAACGAACATATCGCACCCCGCCTCTATTTTATGAGCAAGCTCGTCATTGAACCCGAAACACACATAAACATTGCGGGGGTATCTTTCCATAATATCGACGAATATCCGGTTGTAGTATTCATCGCCCGAACCCAAAATTACTATCCCCGTGTTAAGCTTGACCAGCCGGTCGACTATTTTCGCGAAAAGATCCATACCTTTTTGATGAGCGAGCCTTGTGACCGCGCCGATAAGGGGTCTATCGAACGGAACAGTAAGGTGGGTACTCTTCAGCAGATCTTTTTTACACTCGGTCTTAAGCTCAATCGTTTTAATATCATAATTTTTCACGATAAATTTATCATTTTTGGGGCTCCAGATGGAATAATCGACGCCGTTCGGGATACCGTATAATACTTCTTTTTTAGTCCGCAAAAGTCCATCCAAACCCGCACCATATTCCGGCGTCATTATCTCGCTGGCATATTTGTGGCTTACGGTACTGACCGCGTTGGAATATAATATACCGGATTTCATAAAGTTCACTTTTCCGTAAAATTCCAGATCATGCATGTTAAAGAACTTTTGCGGGATACCGAGACGACTCATTATTTTTTTAGGAAAGATCCCCTGATAAGCCATGTTGTGTATGGTAAAAAGCGTTTTAATGTCACGAAAAAAATCTTTATATTGCATCGTAAATTTTAAGTAAAAAGGTATAAGCGCCGTCTGCCAGTCATTACAGTGGATGATGTCCGGCCTGAAGTCCATCGCTTCGATCGTTGCCAGAGCGGATTTACAAAAACATCCGTATCTCCAGCCGTTATCCGGAAAATCGCCTTTTGATGTGCCGTAAAGCGTTTCCCGATTAAAAAATCTCCTATTATCAACAAAATAAGTTGTTAGACCGGCCGTCTTGTTCGAATAAATATTGAAAGCAGGGGCACTCCCCTGCAAGGGATATTTCACATCTTCGAGTTCCTTGACTAGTTCAAAGCCGCTCTGTCGTACACACCGATATAACGGCACCACCAGTCTTACATCTACGCCAAAAGACACAAGTGTTTTGGCGAGGCTCCCCGCCACATCCGCCAAGCCGCCTGTCTTCGCGAAAGGGATCGCTTCAGGGGAAACGATCAAAACTTTTTTTGTACGCGCCATTTCACCTTTTTCTGCCGCCCATGTTAAAGTCTTCGCCACAGGCGCCGCCTTGATCGGTTCCAAAAGATAATACGGCACTTCTCTCCCCATGAGCGTATAAATATTCGCGAGGTGCATCCTAAAAAGATCATCAAAGACAAAATTGAGCTCTGTTCCAAAATCGTCATACCACCAGAACCAGTCACTGCCTTCGGCTATGTATAATTCCTCCATCGCCGCACTTGGTGGCTCCCCGCCTAAGAACATCTCCCGACGGGTTTTATTCAGGTATTCCCACGCTTTGTCTTTTTGCGGCGACCCGATCCATTTATTGAAGTTACGGTCTATCCATGACCCGCTGTGCAGCTCTTTTATCTTTCCGCGTTCTTTGTGGTTTTTGAGATATCCGCTTATCGTCACAAGTTCAGCTTCCTGAGAATTCAGGATATGGCTGTAAACTTCCTCGAGAAATGTTTTCCCGCCGTCTTCGTAATAGGGCCACGGGTTCTCGCCGTCCAGAATGACCGAAACAATATGGCCGGTCTTTTCTTTTTCGGAGGTGAACTTGTATATGCCCTGTATATCGCTCAGAAAATCCGCCGCTGCGCGTTTCGCGGGCATTTTAGAATATTTAAAACTTATCGCATTTGAAAGGTTCACGTCGCGGAACACCATATCTATCCGTTTATTTTTTTCTTCCGCAGTAAAAGCCTTATAGATAAGATCTTCCCTATGTATCCCCTCGCCGCGAAAAGATTCCAAGAGTATCCCCTCATCCGTAGCGATCCATTCAATACTTTCAGCCTCAAGTATCGGGATTATCTCCTGACTCACGCTACCTTCGGAAGGCCACATGCCTTGCGGTTTATGGCCGAATACACTGTCATAAAGATCTACCGCTTTCTTAACATGGATCTTCGCATCTTCGGTCATGCTGTTCGATTTATCGAATGGGTTCTCACAGAGAAGCGGAAGTATGGGATGATAAAAAGGTGAAGTGGCGATCTCTATCTTGCCCTCATCTTGAGATTTTTTATAAAGCGGGATGATCGACGCCACGACTTCTTTCTGGCGCTTAAGAAGAGCTAGTTTCTCTGCCTCGCTGTAATTTGCGGCTTTAGCAAAAAGATTTTTTACAAGCTGATCTTTTCCTTTAAGCGTAAACCCGCACCACGCAAGGTTGAAAAAGACCTGAAGATCGCGGAAATCGTCCGTGCTAAAATCCTCGGTCTTGGCCAGAAGCGCACCTTGAGACAGATCATCACCTCTTCGTTCATAGAGTTTTTTGTATTTTTCTATCGGGGCGATGGCTTTATCAAGATCGCATGAAAAAAAGTTCTTGAGCAGGAAGGCCTTTTCTGTCTCATCCAGATCGGCGGCATTCTTCTCCGACAAACTTAAGTATATATCATCCACTTTATCGCTTTTTGAGATATCGATCAATTGCCACAGGAGCGAAGCCGTTAAGTTAAATGTTACTTTCGCCTCTGGAAATTTTTCCAAGATCGAGATCATGTCCAGATAGGAATAAGTGGAATGCAGCCTTACCCATGGAAGATGGTATTTACCCGTAAGTAGGTCCTTGTACATGGGCTGGTGCATGTGCCAGAGAAAAGCTACGGATAGTTTATTTTTCATAAAATTTTTTGTGCTCTAAAAATACTTAAGGAACAAGTTCGTCGGGAGTTTTGGAAAAATGTAAACACAATGCAACAAATATTATACACCTATAAAACTAAAAAAGTATCTTTCTCTTTATGGTTTCGACCACGTTCGCAATATCTTTTTTAAGAATAGCCATACCGTCTCCTAGCCTCTCTTTTATCGTCCTGTGCCTCTCCGCATACATCTGGAGACCCTTATCGTTTAGGATCACTATATCGTTCCAAAGATCCTCCGACTTCAACGCCGCGAACACTATCTT
>JAQUNB010000031.1 GCA_028717825.1 Candidatus Omnitrophota bacterium | reverse complement strand
GTCTTTGCCTCTTCTGCCGTATTTGTTGCTTGAACCGCCGTTCTTTCCGTCTTCGGCCCTATAGTGTTGTGTGTATTTGAAATCAAGAAGTGTGTGAAGGTTTGTATCGCTTTCTACTACGATGTCTCCGCCTGCGCCGCCGTCGCCGCCGTCCGGTACGCCCCTTCGATGATACACATCTTTAAATAAGCTGTGGCATCCGCATCCGCCTCGACCGCCCGAGACATAGATCTTTGCTTGATCTATCAACATATTTAAGGGATTATGCTTACGACACGATTATTGGAAAAAGAAACTTTACCCGCGCATTTGGCAAAAAGGGTATTATCCCTGCCTATGCCCACATTGTAGCCCGGTTTATACGGAGTTCCTTTTTGTCTGATAATTATACTGCCGGCAGCAACGGTTTCGCCGCCATACCTTTTAACGCCAAGCCGCTGCGCATTAGAATCTCGCCCGTTCCCTGCTGAACCTTTTCCTTTTTTATGTGCCATATCTACTCCTCAATGAGCCCCCGTTGTTTTGCTCACGCAAAACAAGTACACGGAGATGAATTAATTACGGTAAATGGATATCTTTGACCTTTAGTTCCGTGAGTTCCTGTCTGTGACCTTTTTTTGATTGCGTACTTTTTCTTCTCTTATATTTAAAGGCGATAAGTTTCTCTCCTCTTGTCTCACCGAGCACATCGCATTCGATATATGCGCCTTTTATATATGGATCGCCGACAACATACGCTGATCCTTTCTTGCCAAACAGAACATTTTCAACTTTGATCTTTTTGTCTTTAAGGGCTTTTATACGGTTCACTAAAAACTTCTCGCCTTTTTCCACACGAACTTGTGTTCCCTGAAGGTCAATTATTGCGTACATTTTTTTACTCCTGCTTTTATAAGTTATTTATTTAAAAACACTTACGGTAACTGTTATGTATTTTACCCCTACGTAAATGCCATGTAATATTATCAGATTGATAATTTGTTGTCAAGCACTTATGAAAAAAATTTGATTTTTTCGGTTTACCGGTTCCAACTGATAACCCTGAAGGGCTTTGCCCCCGCTTCATCCGTCATATCCCCGGGGGTAACTCGAACATAATCGTAACTGATGTTGGTCAAAACGTTCCACATATCTATATTGCGCCGGGCCAACATTAGACCGTTGATCTCGAGGTCGGAAAGCACTTGGATCGAAACAATATCCTGCGACGCGAAGACAAGCGCCTCCTGTGTATACAGTCTCCCTGCTACTTGAATATCTCCCACCCGTGATATTATCACATTTCTAGTGCCTGACTTATATTGAGAAAGCGTCCCAGCTACGACTATTTTGTCAGCAACAATTCCGCCGTATACCGAACACGAACGGGTAAATGTTGCGGTCCCGTCGACATAAACTATCCCGTCTGAGGGGTTTAGCGTCTGGCCGGAAAAACTTGTGCTTGAAGAATAGTAAGATCCGCTATCGATCGCCGCTTGCTTATACGCGTCGAAATCAAATGTTGGGAACACTATCCGTGGCATATTTTCATACACCGTGGCCGAGTCATTCGCCTGACCGTTAATAACTACATGACTGTCCCACATGTCCGATTGGTTATACCGTGTTCCCTCTTTAACAACATTTGTCGCTGAAACAGTCCCATTGACCCTAAGCCATGAGACTAAAAAACCCGCTTTAAGGTTCACATCGTGATTAGCGTGAATATTTCCGTTGATCCTTGCATTCGCAACCAAAGAATTTATCATAATATCATTGCCGGCACCTGAGAAATAATCCAAGGCAGAAGGTGTATTATCCGATATTTCGACAGAAACCGTATCCGATACGCTCCCTGAGGTTCCGACCGACGTTACAAGGTTCCTGCCTCCCACTGTCGAAAAAGTAACATTATATGATCCAGTGTCAAGCGCATCCGAAAAATTTGACCGGGCTTGATACCCTTGATCCTTTATGCGAGCAAACGCGTGGTTTATCCCTGCTTCGGCCATATATCGAGCCTGTTCTTTTTCTTTTACACTTTGGATAAGACGAATATCCTGTTGTATCATGACAGACAAAGAGAGCGTGCTCATTGTCATAAGAGCAACAACACCAAGAACGATCGCTAAGACCACGCCTTTTTGGTCTTTTTTTATCTTTTTTAATATTCTCATTTTTAAATTTAGCATGAAACTCATTTTCCCGTATTTCTAGGCTCAACTTCAACAAAATTTTCTTCTTCTAAAACGGTCCCTTTTGTTGTTTTGGACGCCTTGATATGCACACTGAGCAGTTTTATAAGATCCGTCCCATCAATGACGACTTTTGCCTGACCATAGTCATTTTTTTTAGCGATATATCCGGTTACAGTACAAATTTTATCACCACCCTGCCACTTAATTTCTACATCATCGATCCATGGAGCATGGAAACTTGTGACGTAAGGAACTCCGCCGCTTTCCGGGAAACTGTAAACGGGAAGGCTCAATTGCTGCCCTATATAGTTTTCATACGAGATCGTGCCTCCCCCCGATTCCCAAACAGGTTCCAGAGAAAGTTCTCCCAGAAACTGTATATACCTACCATTGCCATCGATCGTTCCCTGCGCAACAGATTCCCACGCCGTCGCCCCAACCATGTCGGAAGTCGAATTAGACCGGGCTTTTGCGGAAACAGTCGCACCCTGCGGTTCATATTCGGACCAGTTTATCCCGCCATAAACAGGGTTATTCAATGTTGTATCAAAAACCTGTGATTCGACGCTTCCGGAACAATATCCAACACTTATCCTTGATACGACAAAGATGTCTTCCGAGCTGAGAGGGGTTTCCGCACTCCAATCCGGCGTTCCCGCTTTTGTATCGTCGACGCCTAAAAGGTAATATGTCCGCGCCGTGCTGTCCGATCCCTCCCAATAAAGGCAATTTGATATGCCGGCGTCAGAAACATAGATCGTTATAAGATAATCTTTGTCGGTCCTTATCGGAAATTCTGTCCAAACACACCACACTTCTTCTCCAGCATTAATAGTGACCGCTGAGGTTTTACTTCCTGAATCATCCTCAAAAAATAATTGCTGATGACGATGGAATTCTTCCGGTTCCAACCCTGAAGAACTCCGGTTAGTCAATCCACTCGCTCCCGAAGTCCCGATCCTTTCAGTAATATACGCCCTATTGATCGTAAAAGAGCTCGCGGACGGCGCCCTGAAACCCACACGGATAAAATCACCCTCTTTATCTATACTATCGTGAGTAATAACTGTCCTTAATGTTATGGGAGGTAAGTACGAAACAGGGAAATCCCCATTCCGCCCTGCCTCTACAGGATCGCCCGCTTCTGAGTGGGCAAACCAAATAACATCGCCGGTCGCATCCGTACTTGGGACATCCAGTGCTATACGCATCTCTTCTTCGATCTTCTCCGTTTTATTAAGCGAAGCATTATCAAACGCTGATTCACGCCAAAGGTCATAGTAATCCGTAACTGCCATATAGCTCCCTACCCCGGAAGCATCAAATTCAATAAAATTCCGGTTACTCCACTGAGAATCATACACCCTGTTCGCCGAACCGCCGCTTACGCTTAACATTCCCGATGACGCCTGCGCGGAATTATAATATTCCATTTCGCGAACGCTTCCCGCCGGTTCGATCGAAAAACAATCAACGCCTATATCATATCCCGCTGATAAACTATTTTTACCGGTAACTTCAAAACGTACGGTATGGTTCCCCGCATTTAGACGTGCCCATCCGAAAACGACCTTTCCAACCTTTACCGGAGTGGACGAGGCATCATAAAAGTCAATGATCGGAGAGATCGAAGAGATCTCAAATGTTTCAATATCCGGCAGAAAAGTCAGATCGGTCGTGGAACCTGATCCGCCGATCCCGTTTGTCACGACACCTTCAAGCTGGGCATATCTTTCCGCCTCGGTCATATTATTGTCCCGGGTGCTAAAAACAGTCCTGCGCAAAGCAGTGTTCCCGTCATCGTCTGTAAAGGTATGATAAATAACCGTCTTATCCCACAAGATCTCGCCGTTACTATCCAGAGTAAAAAACCCATTGGAATCTATGACAGCGATTGGTATGCTGACCGCTATGTACGGTTCCCCGCTCGCGGGATAAAATGTCATATACGTCAGGCTTGAAAGGCGCATATCTTCCTTTATGGTCTCCACGGCTTCCATGAACTTTACCCTAAGGATCGTTCGATCGTTCTCGACCCCCCAGCTTCGGTAAGTAAATATCCAGACTGAAAATATAGAAGCGATAACCAGCGCGGAAATGATAGCGGCAAAGACCGCTTCAGTAGCGCTAAACCCATTTTTATTTTTGAATAGTTTGTGCATGATATTTAATATCAGCTAATATCGGCAAAAAGTGTCTCAACGACAACCGGATTTCCAGAAAAAGACGGAGTGCTGTCGATCGTCCCGTCCATATTTATTTTTATTTTACCAACGGTAACTTTTACCTTCGCCAGATACGGATTTCCGCCATGCTGCATCAATATTTCCGTTGACCTTTGATACGCACCATTGGGATCGATATTCCCATCAAGATCAATACGAACATTGCTCTCTTCCCCCACATAGATCTGATCAAAATCGAATCGCTTCAAAACTTCTATACGCCGTTCGGCAAGATAAGAAGCGGTATAGATCATGTCTATGCGGCGCGAAAAAACCGACCCCTGAAGGACCGCCCCGACAAGCGCTCCGACGACCACAAGCACCAGAACGGCCGAAACCACAACTTCAGCCAGTGTCATTCCTTTTTTATTTTTAAGTATTTGGAGTTGCATGTTCCCTTATTTAGACAAAAGTTTAGTTACCTATTCCTCATAGCAAAATGAAACTCTAAGCTCCAAACTCTAAACCCTAAATAAATCCAAAATCTTAAACACAAAACTCAAAACCGTTATTTTGGATTTGGAAAGTTTGGGTTTTTGGTTTGTTTAGAGTTTAGTGTTTTGTGTTTAGAGTTTTTCATAATCTATTTCTCTTCAATAATCACGGCCTCGATATGTAATGACCTGTCTTCCCTAAGATCAATCTTACACCTGTATTTTCTCTGAACATCGCCTAAAATACGGGCCTGATCCGAGAGAAACCTGTTATTAACGTCCGGATGAGAAACGATCAAAATATGACGGGGTCTGCTCTTTCTATGCGCAAGCATAGTATCGACCCTGCGCACCGCTTCTATGGCGATGGTCTCCACGCTCTTGATCATTCCTTTTCCACCGCAATAGGGACATTCAACATGCGATGTTCTCTCAAGGCTCTTACGCATCCTCTGGCGCGTCATTTCAACAACACCGAATTGCGAGATCGCACGCAAGCTGATCTTGGCTTTGTCGTCTTTAAGTTTTTCCTGCAAAAAATGAAAGATCTTTTCCCGGTGATTTCTATCCTCCATATCTATAAAATCGATTATTATGATGCCACCCATATCCCTGAGCATAAGCTGTCTGGGGATCTCTTCCGCCGCTTCCATATTTGTCCTGAACGCTGTCTCCTCGAGGCTCTTTTTCCCGACGAAACTGCCTGTATTCACGTCTATAACGACCACTCCTTCTGTCTGTTCTATGACAAGATATCCCCCGCTTTTTAAAGATACTTTTCGTTCGAATATCTCATCCACCTTTCTGTCCAGATCATATTTGCTGAATAAAGGGATGTGCCCACGGTAAAATCTTACCTTTTTCCTTATAGACGGCATGAAATATCTCAAGAACCTGATTATCCTGATATATTCTTCTTTCGAGTCAACAACAAGTTTAGTTATATCGTCCGTGAACTTATCTCTTATCACGCGAAGAACTACGTCGTATTCCTGATAGACCTCCACAGGGGCGGCCTGTCTTTCAGACACTGTTTTAATTTTTTTCCATAAGTTCCTCAAAAAAGTCAATTCGTCCGCAAGTTCTTTATCAGAGCGCTTTTCTGAGACCGTCCGCACAATGCATCCCACTTCATTCAAAAAATTTATCTTCTCGAGTATATCCCTTATACGTTTTCTCTCGGCCCTATCTGTGATCCTTCTTGATATCCCTATACTTTTATCATAAGGGGTCAAGACCAGATACCGTCCCGGAATACTGATAAATGTGGTCAGACGCGGCCCCTTAGTGCCTATCGCTTCTTTAACCACCTGCACCATTATTTCTTGACCTTTTTTAAGAATATTCTGGATCTTCTGCGGAGGGGCTTTCCGCTCCGGCTTTGCGGCGGGTTCGGGCTCATCACCAAAAAGTTCTTTAAGTATCGAGTCTTTATCGACAACATCGCTTACATGAAGAAAACCGTTCTTCTCCATGCCGATATCGACAAACGCAGCCTCGATACCCGGCAATATCGAAACTACTCTCCCCTTATAAATACTGCCTGCATAGTGCTCTCTGCTCTGACGTTCCAGTATAAAGTCCACTATCTCGCCGTTCTTGAGGATAGCTATACGTTTTTCCACGGGTCCGACATTTATAAGTATCTCTTTACCTTCGGCAACAGTTTCTTTCTCATTATTCGGTTTATACAACATCTCTACAATCCTTTTTTGTTAATTATTAAGATTTTGATACGTCTTTTATTTTGACCCCTTCGGGTAAAAAACAATTTATTCGATCTTTGATGACTTCTCCGGAGACATCTTCCGTGAACCAAAGACCCATTTCCTCATTTTCGCTTTCTTTCCCTAACTTTAAAGCTTTGGGGATACTTATCTTCACCTTGGGAGTAAATCCTTTGGTCACTACAAATGGCAGCCCAGACCTACGGATAGCGCGGCTGAGAACCATCATCAGGTCAAGATGTGAAATATAAACACTCTGACCTTTCTTTTCGAACACGGCATTGTATTTAAAGTTCATTTATTAAAGTTTATATTTCGCTTTGCAGACAACTTAAAGGCAGGGAAAGATCTACGACATTTATCTTTAAATAAAAAACCTTTTTCCCTTACCGTTGTTTTCTGCTATTGGCCTTCTTTTTTATTTTTCCTGAAATCAAAAAGCGGCTTACTTTTTTTATCGTCCACGACACTATCAGTATTAGCCGTTAATACGGGTACCTCAACTTTTTCTTCTTTGGTCTGCCATTCACCGTGCTTCACAACATTAGTGTCTTTATCGGTCTTTTTGCCGTACACGTTTTCCTTCTCGTATGCTTCTATGCCTTTTTTTGATCCTTTGTAATCTTTTGCTACGGTGCTTTTCGCCTCACCGTTCACGATGTACCTGTTATACATGTCTATCGTGTCGCTTTTATCAACAGAATCCTTGGCTTCTCTTACAAGATTTAATGTAACAAAAAATACTATCTCTGTTCTGTCGACCTTTTCTGCTTCATATTTGAACAGGTTGCCCATTACGGGAACTTTGCCAAGAATATCTCCGATGATCGGAACTCTATTATCAGTCTTAGTAACTGTCTTTTTGATCAAGCCCCCGAGGAACACTGTTTCTCCGTCACGGGCCCTGACTATCGTGTTCGCCTCTCTGGAACTGAACATGAGCGCAACAGTTGAGATCCCTCCCGAAGGCCCGGCAGCAACGGTTTGAAATCCGTTGGTAGTCCCTGTGGCCGGTGTCGACACTTCAGGAAGAAGGTTTACGGATATATCCCCTTCACTGTTAACATGCGGAATGACCGTGAGTTTCACGCCCACTTCTCTGGCGTCTTCTTCGTTCTCAAAAGTAACACTGACAATACCCGCGGTCTGGGTCGTTTCCTGGGTTTTTTGGAGCATTATTTTATCCACGACTTTTATCGTCGCCTTCTGATTATCCAGCGTTGTGATACGCGGACAAGAGAGAACTTCAGTATTGCCTCTATTGTGCAGAAGCCGTAAAGTGGCGGTGAACGTACTGAAATCTAGAGTCCCATAGGAGAAGAGATTAGCAGTGTTGGTTGCCGAAGTAAAAGAAGTTGGGTTCACGAGATTCGCCGCTGTCCCTATGAGCGGAAAATTCGAGCCGCCGCCGACAGTGTCTGATTGAGGAAAAAACTGGCGCTGATCCGCGCCGGGGATCCATTTAAAGGTGCCGTCATTCGTGAACGGAAAAGTGATCGGTCTTCTCGCCCCTGCCATTGAAAAAACGGTGTTCCAATCAATGCCGAATTTCTCATCGTCCCCGAGCACAACTTCTATAACCTTGGTATCGAGAACTATCTGCGGTGTTCTCCGATCGACTTTTGTTATCATTGCCCTTATCTCGGTGATCTTCGCGGGGATCGCCGTAACAATTACGGAATTTACGCTGGCGATAAAAGTAGCCTTTTCTCCTTTATTCGCGTCCAAAACCGAGCTGATCGCATCCATGAGTTGTTTTATGCTTTCCTCTTTTTGTTGGACAACGATCTCATCACTGTTTTGTTGTTCGCCAGTTTTTTTTGAAAGCTCTATCTCTCGTACCAAATTGTTCAGTGAGATCACTTCGGTAATTGGGGACTCCATATGTAGCTGCCCCTTTGGCATAACACGGATTATTCCCTGCTCGTCGTCTCGCGAATACGCAAAGCCGTAGTTACGTGTAACTATATCAAGCGCTACTTCCCATGGTTTATCCCTGAGCCTCATGGTCACGTTACCATCGACCCCGGGCGCGGGTACGATATCAACCCCGCTGACCTCGGAGAGATAGTTCAAAACCGTCTTAATGTCGACATCCTTAAAATTCACTGTAACGTTGCCTGCCTTAGGAAGTACCGGCGCTATAGTCTCACCAGTCGCCACCTGCGCAGTCACGGCCGAACTTCCTGTGACAGGAGGTGTATCTATAGCCTTACAGATGTCACATGGTAAAAGCATCGCAAAAAAAGTAAAAGCAACAAAAACGTTTACAAGTTTAGCACTTAGTGTATCTGTATTTTTTGCCATTTATTGCTCCTCCTTGAAAGATCGCTGATTTAGATCGCGCTTGAAAAAATTATTCATATAATTTCACTTTATATATTTCCTCGTCTATTTTCAGAGTAACCTCATTCTCCTCGATCTTTTCGATCGACACCCTCTCGACCTTTTGACCTTCCCGTATGACTTCTCCGTTAATTATCGCATAACGCGAATCATCCCCGCCAACCGCTATTCCCTGAAGTGATACGTCATCAATATTCAAAATTGAAGCGATACCTCCCTCATTCGTAGTTTCGCCGCAGCCGATAAGGGGGATAAAAGGGTCTCT
>JAQUNB010000030.1 GCA_028717825.1 Candidatus Omnitrophota bacterium | reverse complement strand
TATTACAGACCGCGGTCGAAGCCGTTAAATACGCGAGAAAAAAGATCGGTGATATCGAGTTTTCTCCCGAGGACGCGTCGCGTACAGAACTGGATTTTCTTTGCGAGGTCGTCGAAGCTGTCATCAGCGCGGGCGCGGGAACTGTTAATATCCCTGATACGGTCGGTTACTCGGTCCCGCAGGAGTTTGGCAAGATCATTAAATATCTTAAAGACAACGTGCCGAACATAAATAAGGCCATCATCAGTGTCCATTGCCACAACGATCTTGGGCTCGGGGTAAGTAATTCTTTGTCGGCCGCTCTTAACGGAGCCCGGCAGATCGAATGTACGATCAACGGTCTGGGTGAAAGGGCCGGAAATGCCGCGCTCGAAGAAGTGGTTATGGTGATGAATATGCGTAAGGATATTTTTAAAGGACTCACGACAGGTATAAATACGAAGGAACTTTATAAGACTAGTAAGCTGGTGAGTAAACTTACCGGTATATCCGTCCAGCCGAACAAAGCCATTATCGGCGAGAACGCGTTTACCCACGAATCGGGGATACATCAGGATGGAGTGCTGAAAAAACGTATTACTTACGAAATAATCAAACCTCAGGATGTAGGATTTCAAGGCAGCCGGATAGTTTTGGGTAAGCTTTCCGGCAGGCACGCTTTTACTCTTAAACTTGACGAATTAGGGTATTCGCTTTCTGAAAAAGAAAGAGATCAGGCTTTCAGCAGGTTCAAGGCGCTCGCCGACAAAAAACAGAAAATATTCGATGAGGATATCGCGACGATTGTTGAGGACGAGCTGGCGACGATACCGGAAGAGTATAAGCTGATAAACTTTTCCGTGACAAGCGGGAAAAACCTTAAGCCACTGGCTGAAGTCGAGATAGATATAAATAAAAAACACGTAAAGGCGGCGAGCTCCGGGGACGGTCCGGTGGACGCGTGTTTTAAGGCCATAGAAAAGGCGATCGGGATAAAAGGCAAACTTATAGATTACAGAGTTAACGCCGTTACAAGCGGCAAAGACGCGCTCGGCGAAACTAATATTAAAATAAAATTCGGCAGCGACGTTGTTGTGGGAAGAGGCTCGAGTACGGATGTGATAGAGGCGAGTGTTCTTGCGTACATGAATGCCATCAACCGTCTTGCGCTTCGCAGGAAAAAGTTGAAAAATAGGTGATGTCAAAGGATGCGCTGTGCAAAATTTTTGCTGGCTTTTTGCAGGGCCTGCCAGCATCGATTCTGCGCGCATCCGCATTCGCCTGCAGGCTCACTTGTGCTGTGCTCGAATCTCTGCTGTCACCCGCAAAAAGTCAGCAGAGTTTATTAGACAAGCAATTATAAAAATTATGGCCGACAATAGAGAAGAAAAATTGTACGGGCTCTTGGGAAAAAATATCCAGTATTCCCTTTCTCCGGTAATGCATCGGGCAGCGTTCAGTCATTTTGGTATATCGGCCAGATATGAACTTTTCGATAAGGGAGAAGAAAAACTTGACGATTTCTGGGAAAAAAATGTTCTAGGCGGAAAGTTGAGCGGTTTTAATGTTACCGTGCCATATAAAGTAAAAATATGTGAAATGTTAAAAAACTGTCGGGATAGGGAAGTAACCTTCCCCGGGATAATAGTAGATATCGTTAGAGTTGTAAACACAGTCAAAATTGAGGAAAATAAACTTTTTGGATACAACACGGATGTTAGCGGTTTTTATGATTCGCTTATTGAAGATATTGCTTTCGATCCGGGCAAGGCGAAAGATGTTTTTGTGATAGGAGCCGGGGGAGCGGGAAGAGCTATTAGCTTATTTCTTGCTGGTTCAATCGGAGCTCTAGATATCAACGTTTATGATATTAATGACGCGGCAACCGATTCTTTGGAAAAAGCTTTTAAAAAAAATCGGGGTCCCGGGAAAATTTCTATTGTTAAGCCGGATGAAATTCATAAAAAATTAAAAAAATGTGGCTTATTGATAAACGCTACGCCTCTTGGAACAAAAGAAGGCGATAAAACACCGATCGATCTGAACCTTCTTGAAGGGGTAGACAATCTAGTTGTATATGATTTGGTGTATGCCAGAGAAACGGAACTTGTAAAGAGGGCAAAGGAAAAAGGGCTTAAAGCATCAAATGGTCTTGGGATGTTAATTAATCAGGCTGCGATGGCTTTTAATATCTGGACAGGGAAAGATGTCAAAGAGACAAAAAAGGTCATGCGTGCGGCACTTCCGGAAAAGATCAGAAGGACTTGATGGAATATTTTATTGTTTTCGTTTTTGGAATAATCGTCGGGAGCTTCCTGAATGTGTGCATCTATAGGATACCGTTAAGCAAGTCTATCGTGTTCCCGGGGTCGTTCTGCCCGTTCTGTGAAAAACCGATAAAGTGGTACGACAATATCCCACTGGTTAGTTTTATTGTCCTAAGGGCAAAATGCAGGTATTGCGCCAAGCCCATTCCGGCTAGATATTTTGTGGTTGAACTTTTAACGGGCTCGCTTGCCGTAGTTCTTTTTTATTTTTATTCGTTCAGCGCTCAATTTTTCGCTTACTCTATTTTTGTGTGCAGCTTGATCGTGATGAGCTTTATTGACGTCGAGTACAATGAGATCCCGGACGTTATCAGTATTCCCGGGATAGTTATTGGGCTTATCTTGATGACTGTTTTAAGGCTCGACGGGTCGGATCAATTCATGAAGGCGTTCATGAATTCTCTCTTTGGCATACTGATAGGCGGCGGTAGTATGTTTTTGTTAGGGGTCGCGGGTGAACTGATCTTTCGCAAAGAAGCTTTGGGCGGGGGAGACGTTAAGCTTATGGCGATGATAGGCGCTTTTTTGGGATGGAAATTGGTACTTTTGACTTTTTTCATAGCTCCGGTAGCGGGTTCCGGCAGCGCCTTGGTGGCTAAAATAAAATTTGGGAAAGAAGTTATCGCGTACGGTCCTTATTTATCACTGGGCGCGGTGATAAGTATGTTGTGTGGAAATGACATTTTAGCGTATGTGTTTAGATTTTGAGCGGGAACGAGAGGAACTAAGGTTACAGAATGTTACATAAGGTTAATTTAGGTTACCTTTTTTACAACAACGTGTAGACGGTTTTAAGTAATCTCTTGTAACATTAATTAACTTGAATTAACTTCAAGTAACATAGTCCGTGGGCCGAACAACGTGGGCCAAAACACTAGTTACGATAAGAAGGAGACGACATGATCCGATACATGACCGCAGGGGAATCACACGGTAAGGGTATTATGGCTATTCTGGACGGTATGCCCGCCGGTCTTAAAATAGATGAGAACTTTGTTAACTGGGAGCTCCGCCGGCGCATGCACGGATACGGAAGAGGCGGTCGGATGGCCATCGAATCAGATACCGCCGAGATCATGTCGGGTTTACACAAAGGTCTCACGATAGGAAGCCCTATCGGGATATTCGTCCGGAACAAAGATCATAAGATCGATGAACTTCCTCCGTTAAAATGTCCCAGGCCCGGGCACGCTGATCTTGCCGGTATCCAAAAATACGGTTTTAAGGATGCAAGAAGCGTGCTGGAGAGAGCGAGCGCGCGAGAGACAGCAGGACGCGTCGCCGCGGGGGCGGTCGCGAAGATCTTTCTTAAGGAGTTCGGTATCAGGATATTAAGCCATGTGACGATGATAGGGGGCGTATACGCGGATACAAAAGGTTTAACTTTTGATGATATAAGAGAACTGTCCGACGTCACAAGGTCCGAAGTAAGATGCGCCGATAAAAAAGCGGAAAAGGCTATGTGTGGAGAGATCGATAAGGCCCGCGAAAACGGTGACACACTTGGCGGGACTGTCGAGGTAATAGTCGATAAGGTTCCGCCCGGGCTGGGCAGTTACACGCAGTGGGATAGGAGGATCGACGGTAATTTAGCCAGAGCCGTTATGTCTATTCAGGCTGTTAAAGCGGTTTCGATAGGTTCGGGTATTGCCTCAAGTGCTAAACGCGGATCAGAGGTTCATGACCCGATCACTTATGATAAGTCGGAGAAGATCTTTTCACGTTCATCGAACAATAGCGGGGGGCTCGAAGGCGGAGTGACGAACGGTTCTGAAATAACCATCGAAATATTCATGAAACCGATCGCGACACTTACTAACCCGCTCGAGTCAGTTGATATCGATACAAAAGAAAAGAAAGAAGCCTCGACCGAAAGATCCGATGTGACGGCGGTCTCGGCCTGCGGAGTGGTCGCGGAGGCTGTAGTCGCGCTTGAGATAACCTCAAGTTTTCTTGAAAAATTCGGCGGGGATTCGATCAGGGAGATCAGAAGTAATTATGATTCATACTTGGAATATTTGCGGTCAATATGATCGGGATCAAGGGGCAGAAAAGTGAAAAATGTGGTTTTAGTGGGATTCATGGGTACGGGAAAAACAGCCGTCGCGAAAAAACTAGCGCTTGAGCTTGGCAGGGAATATATAAGTATCGATGCTTTGATCGAAAAAGATCAGAAGATGGCAATTAGTGAGATATTCGAAAAACACGGCGAAAAATATTTTAGGGAGATCGAAAAACGTATCGTCGAGAATATCTCTTCTCAAAAAGGCAAAGTGTTCGACACCGGCGGCGGGATCGTTCTGGAGAATGAGAATATTGTTAGCTTGAAAAAAAACGGCATAATCATATGTCTGTGGACGGAGCCGGAAGTGATCCATTGTAGGACGAAAAGGCATAAACACCGGCCTCTTCTCAATGTCGACGACCCCATGAAGAGGATAAAAGAGCTATTGGAGACAAGAAAGCCTTTTTATGAAAAGGCGGATTTTCATATAAACACGACGAATATGGATATCGATGAAGTCGTTAAAGAGATAAGGAAAATCGTTTATGACACGGAAAATCAGTAAAGTAGCACGACAGTACGTCGCGGATAAAAAAATAGTGTTATGGGGACTTTTTTTTGAAAAGCTCCTGAGGAACTTGGAAGCATGCGTCGTGGTGACGGATGACAGGGGTAAAATTATCTTTACGAACAAAAAATTTTCGGATTTTTTTAATTACACGGAAGATGACGTAAGAAATACGGATTGGATAGATACGGTTATCCCCGAGCCGAAACAAAAAGCCGTTGATAAAGTATTCACGAAGATCAGGCAGAAAAGGTTGCTCGCGCGGTTTGACGCGCCTGTCATGACGGCTTCCGGGATCAACAGGTTCTTATGCTGGACATGCATACCGGTCAAAGAAAAAGACGACATTTTCTATATGTTCATAGGGCTTGAACCGAAGGACCATACGCGGTATGACGTTCGGACATATGTGGTAGGGACGGCCGACAAGGTCAGGACTTATAAAAAGATCGTAGATCTATTGTTTAATGCCTCGATGGTAAGTGAACCGGACACAGCGGTCCATGCCGCGAGGGTCATGCTGTTCGCGGTAATGCTTGCGAAAAGATTGAAATTGAGCAAGGCTAGGATCGAAAAATTAAAATCAGCGGCACTTCTTCATGATCTCGGGAAACTCTTGGTGGATGAAAAAATATTATATAAAAAAGGGAGACTTAGCGAAAAAGAGTTTGATCAGATAAGGATGCATCCGTCATGGGGATCCAACGCGGTCCGGTTCGTATATTTTCTGCAGGATATAATCCCGATAATGATATGTCATCACGAGAATTATGACGGGAGCGGCTATCCGAAAGGCATTAAAGGCAATGCCATACCGCTCGAGGCCCGGATATTGAGTATTGCGGATGTTTTTGAGGCGCTTACGGCGGACAGGCCTTACCGTAAAGGGTTTTCACCAGAAGAGGCGATCAAAATAATGACAATGGAGAAAGGGATCAAATTCGATCCGAAACTGGTCGATATTTTCTTCCACATGATAAAAGGCGGCAGGATATTGAAGGAGTATTTTTGAACAAACTGCACAAATCTCTGATAGCTTTAAGTCTCGTCCCTGGGCTAGGAACGCGCGGTATCGCGGAGCTTCTTAAGGCGGTAAGGGATACCGAAGAGATATTCGATCTTTCTGATAAGGCGATCAAGAACATTTTACCCAGAGCAGCCGGATTGAGTGAAAAATTAAGTGTTATTCGCAGGTCCAAAGAATATTTGAGTGAGATCGAGTTTATTGAAAAAGAAAAAATCAATTTATTGAGCATAAAGGATGATAATTACCCGCAAGAGCTTAAAAATATATATGACGCGCCTGTTCTTTTGTATTATCGTGGGGAACTTGAGCCGGATGATGCGAACGCCGTTGCGATAGTGGGTTCGAGAGAATGTTCGCTGTACGGGATGAATATGGCGGAAAAACTCGCGCGCGATCTCGCACAAAAAGGTGTGACCGTTGTCAGCGGGATGGCGAAAGGGATAGATTCCGCAGCTCATAGAGGCGCCATAAGCGAGGGCGGCAGGACCATCGCGGTCATGGGGAGCGGTTTTAAACACATCTATCCGCCGGAAGCTAACGAACTATTCGGCCGGATCGCAGAAAACGGCGCGGTATTCACGGAATATCCTTCAGATACGATGCCGCACAAGAGTAATTTTCCCAGAAGAAATAGGATTATAAGCGGCATGGCTAAAGGGATCGTGGTCGTTGAAGCCGGCGAAAAAAGCGGGGCCATGATCACTGTTGATTTTGCCCTCGAGCAGGGGAAAGATGTTTTTGCGGTTCCCGGACGAGCAGATCTATTAACGAGTAAAGGCACGAATTTACTTATAAAGAACGGCGCGAAACTCGTGATGGATGCGGAAGATGTCCTCAGCGAACTGGATCTTTTGCTTTGCAAAAAGAAGAAGGACGACATCTGTAGCAATGAGGTCGACACGGACTTTTCAGATCTTACTGAGTCTGAGATCAAGGTCCTAGGCAGTATAGGTTCAGCTTCTCCGGTATATATCGATAAAATATCCGAAGAATCCGGCGTGGATGTGAGGCTTTTGGCGGGGGTATTGTTGAAACTCGAGATGGGTGGGATGGTTAAGGCGCTCGCCGGTAAAAATTATTTACGCACAAATAAAAAAGGAAAACAGGATGCCAGCTAAAAAGAAAAAAACTCAAACGAAGAAAACTTCTTCCGGGTCGAGATTTCTTGTCATAGTAGAGTCTCCCGCAAAATCAAAGACCATAAATAAGATCTTAGGATCCCAGTATAAGGTGTTGGCGAGCATGGGGCACATTATCGATCTGCCTACCAGCCGTATGGGAATAAATTTCGATAACGGGTTCACGCCAGAATACACGGTCATAAAGGGCCGTAAAAAATATTTGAGCGATCTTAAAAAAGAAGCCAAGGCCGTCGATATTATTTTTCTTGCGGCCGACCCTGATAGAGAGGGGGAAGCGATCTGCTGGCATCTTAAGAATGAGCTCGAAAGCGGAAAAGGCGAGATATTCAGGGTAAGTTTTGACGAAATAACGGAAAAAGCGGTAAGCGACGCGTTCAAACATCCCCGGCAGATCGATATGGATAAAGTTAACGCCCAGCAGGCACGAAGGGTCATGGACCGGATAGTCGGATATTCATTGAGCCCCTTATTGTGGCAGAAGATAACGCGTGGTTTGAGCGCCGGGCGTGTCCAATCCGTAGCAGTTAAACTTATAGTTGTAAGAGAGGAAGAAATAAGAAAGTTCAAAAAAGAGGAATACTGGAGCATCGATGCCATCTTGAGAAAAAGAGATGCAAGCGCTCTTGAGCCCGGTACCCCTGATTCTTTTCAAGCTAAGCTTGCAAAGTACAAAGAAGAAAAAATACATGTGGTCAGCAAGGAACAGGGCGACAAGATCATTGAGCAGCTTAAGGATGAACAGTATGTTATCTCGGATCTCAGCCAAAAAGAGAAAAAAAGCCATCCGAGATCCCCTTATACTACCTCGGTACTGCAGCAGGACGCGTTCAATAAGTTAAATTTTTCGGTGAACAAGACTATGCGCATCGCACAGACATTATATGAAGGCGTTGAGCTTGGCGGGGAAGGGATCGTCGGACTCATAACGTACATGCGCACGGATTCTGTCAGGATCTCAGAGGACGCGCTCAAAGAGTTGCGCGATTTTATAAAAAGAGAATATGGCGATCAATATTTGCCGGCAGAGCCTGTTCAATATAAATCCAGAAAAAGTGCTCAAGCGGCACATGAGGCGATACGTCCGTCACTGCCGCTTAAATCTCCGAAAGAGGTCCAAGCTTTCCTTAACGAAGATGAGTTCAGGTTGTATGACCTGATATGGCGTAGGTTCCTTTCGAGCCAGATGAAAAGCGCCATATATTCTGTGCTTACGGTAACGGTATCGGCAGGGGATTATAAATTTAAAGCCGGCGGCGGCCATCTTCTTTTTGACGGTTTCCTGAAAGTTTATAGCGCCGCATTGGAAACAGGCGAAGAGATCATAAGAATACCTCCTCTTGAGAAGGATGAGATAGTCGATCTTGCGAAACTTGTCCCGGAACAGCATTTTACCAAACCTCCCGCGCGTTATACCGACGCGTCACTTGTAAAAATGCTGGAGGAAAAAGGCATAGGTAGACCATCTACGTATGCCCCCATAATCTCGACGATAATAAACCGGAATTACATAAAACGGTCAGGTAAAAGTCTCCTGCCGACTGAATTAGGGGAACTTGTGAATAAACTTTTGATCGAGAATTTTCCCGATATAGTCGATGAGGATTTTACGGCCAAACTTGAGGGTGAACTTGATGACATAGAAGAAGGCAAGATCGTCTGGACGAAAGTTATAGACGATTTTTATAAACCGTTCTCGAACGATCTGGAAGTTGCCAAAGAAAAGATGAAGAACTTCAAAAAACAGGTGGTTGAAACGGGAGAAGCCTGTGAGAAATGCGGTAAACCCATGATCGTAAAATGGGGTAAACGGGGTAAATTCTTAAGCTGTTCCGCGTTTCCCGTATGTAAACATTCCAAGTCCATCACGAGCGGCGTAAAGTGCCCAATAGAAGGTTGCGGCGGCGAGCTGATCGAACGAAGGTCCAAAAGAGGCGCGTTTTACGGCTGTACTAATTATCCTAAATGTACTTATACTTCTAGAAAACTACCTTCAACTGACGGCGAAGTTGCCAATACGAGCGAAGGCGAGATAGAAGAGGTTGCGTAAAAGTGAAACGTTTTATTGAAAAGTTCTCAAAATATCTCGAGGTAGAAAAAAATTATTCGATACATACTATAAGAGGGTATGTAGGTGATCTGGGGGAACTCGCCGTCCTTTTAAACGATAAAGACCCCAAAGATATCACACATCTTGAGCTCAGGAGATTTTTGGCAGAACTCAAGGGCAGGAACTGTTCGAAAAGGACCATTGTAAGGAAGCTTGGCGCGATAAGGTCTTTTTTTCGTTTCCTCTATAGGGAAAAATATGTTAAGGCAAATCCGGCGGACAGCGTTTTTACTCCAAAGCTGGATAAAAAACTTCCGACGTTTCTCGGGCCGGAAGAAATTCTGAGGCTCATAACCAGTCCCGACCTAAGTGATATCTCGGGGATACGCGATAGGGCCATTCTTGAAGTACTTTATTCTACCGGCATACGCGTAAGCGAAC
>JAQUNB010000029.1 GCA_028717825.1 Candidatus Omnitrophota bacterium | reverse complement strand
GGAAACGGCGCTCGGGCCCACGCACGAGGAAATCGTAACTGATCTTGTGGCGAGAGAAGTGCGTTCGTATAAAGATCTTCCCCTTATACTTTATCAGGTGCAGAACAAGTTCCGGGACGAAGTGCGGCCGAGGTTCGGCGTGGTCCGGAGCTGCGAATTTATTATGAAAGACGCGTATAGCTTTGATGTGGATGTCGAATCAATGGAAAAAAGCTATAAGCTGATGTATGACGCTTATTGCAAGATATTCGACAGATGCGCTCTGCCGTATCTCGCCGTGGAAGCGGATCCGGGGCTTATGGGTGGATCTGTCTCGCATGAGTTCATGGTGCCTTGCGATATCGGAGAGGACAGGATAGCGGTGTGTTCCGTATGCGGGTATGCCGCAAGCACTGAAGTGGCTGCTGTAAAAGAACGTAATATGGGGCAGGGTGGAAATAATAAAATTCCCAGAAAAAAAATGGAAGAGGTCCGTACTCCCGGGGTTACTACCGTAGAGCAGGTGAGCGCTTTTTTGAAAGTGAAAGCTTCCGATCTGATCAAGACGCTGATATACTTGGGAGATAATTCGCCCGTAGCGGTCCTTATTAGGGGTGATCATGAGGCGAACGAGGCGAAGATCAAAAAGTATTTAAAAGTTAAGGTGTTGGAACTCGCGGACGCGGAAAAAATAAGGCAATTTACCGGCGGGGATATGGGGTTTTCGGGGCCCGTAGGGCTTTCAATGCGGATAATCGCGGATCGCGATATAAAGGATATGGTCAATTGTGTGACAGGAGCCAACAAAAAAGATACACATCTTTCCAATGTAAATCCGGATCTGGATTTTAAGGTTGGAGAATACTTTGATGCGAGGGTTATTACCCCGGACGATCCATGCCCTAAATGTAACAGCTCCATTACTCTTAAACACGCGATAGAGATCGGGCATACTTTTAAATTGGGAACGAAATATTCCGAACCGTTAGGCGCTATGTTCCTTGATGCCAACGGCAAAGAAAAACCGGTCATCATGGGTTGTTATGGCATAGGCGTCAATAGGATCCTCGCGACTTTGGTAGAGACAAGCTACGATAAGGACGGCATCATTTGGCCGGTTTCCTTAAGCCCATGCGAGGCGGTAGTCGTTCCTGTAAATAAAGAAGAAAAAGATGTTTCAGATCAGGCGGAAAATATCTATCAGGATCTTTTGAACCTTGGTATTGACGCAATAATCGACGATAGGGACAAGACCGCGGGAGTAAAATTCAAGGATTCGGATCTAGTGGGTTTTCCATATCAGATAATTGTCGGTAAAAGATCTCTCGAACAAAATAAAATAGAGTTCAAGGACCGTTCAACCGGCAAAAAAGAGCTTATTGATAAAGACAAGATCGTTGATTTTGTGAGAGAGAAGATCGCCTCCCAAAAGTAAGCTTGTTCATGGCCCATCGATCGCCATGAACAAGAGAGGATAACGCATGTTTGAGATAGAAGCTCCTGTATCCAAGATCATTAGGCGAGGCGAAAATGTGAAAAGTTTTCGTTTTACGACGGACAAAAAAATAGATTTCTTACCCGGACAATACCTTCTTCTCACAATAAACATCGGCGGGCTCGCCGAGACCAAACCATTATCGATTTCAAATTCTCCGACTGAGTTCGGGTATATCGAGTTTACTAAAAGGATAACCGAGAGTGCTTTCTCTAAAAAATTGGACAGCATGAAAGAAGGGGATAAGGTTTTTATTAAAGGGCCCTTCGGCAGATTTACTTTCTCCGGCGAGCATAAAAAGATCGCGCTTCTTTCCGGGGGGATAGGGATAACGCCTTTCAGAAGTATATGCAAATTCGCCTGTGACGGAAAAATTGATTCGGATATTTTTCTTATCTATGGCAATAATTCGCTGAAAGATATTCTCTTCAGGGCGGATCTTGACGAGATGGCTAAAAATAATCCTCATTTCCATGTAATATATACGCTTACAGCCGAAGATTTACAGCCGTCGGGATGTCTAAGGACGGGCTATATTGATAAAGACATGATAAGTAAGGAGATGTCGGATTATCGCGAGAGGATATTTTATGTCTGTGGTCCGCCTCCAATGGTAAAAAAACTTACGGATATGTTGAGAAATTGTTTAAATGTATCTGATGCCAGCATAAAGGTCGAACAGTTTATGGGATACGTGTAATTGCGGTGGAAACGAATAAGAATTGTATATCGTATTTCGTATATCGTATATCGTGCTGATGGAAACACTAGGTTTCACCTCTCACCCGTACCCTCTCCCCTAAGGGGAGAGGGCCGGGGTGAGGGGAGTAAAACGAGATACGAAATACGCGATACGAGATGTGGGCCGCACTGGTCACGCCCCAGCGGTTGGCACTTTATGAACCGTTCCCGACTGTACTATGTAAGGCGGTTACGAGAAACAGTACTCTGAACAGAAACGTTTTTTCATAGTTTGCAAATTAACATTTTGATTGTATGGTAAAAAAGATGTCAATCCGAAGAATATTCCAACCAATTATATTTATTACAGTTATACTATCCGTAAGTTCGTTATCATCTGCTAAAACAGAGAATGTTTACTGGAATAATGGGAAGGTCAGGGAGTCAAAAAATTATAATAATGCCGGTGAATTAATGGAAAAACGTTATTATCGAGAAGACGGTTCAATAGAACAATTTCAAAAATATGATGGTGATGACCATAAAATAGCGGAAGCTTATTTCGATGAAGAGGGAAAACTCGAGGAAAATGCCGATGGATGGGCCGCGATGAGGACAAAATATCAAGAAGAGCGCATGATCGCAGAAGGCTATTATGGAGAAGATGGAAAACTAAAAGAATTTAAACGGTATAATAGCGAAGGTGATCTTGTTGCTAAAAAATATGTGGGCGATAACATCGATCCGGACGAAGAGTATGGCACCCCGCCTACGGTAGCCGGCGAATCTATTTCTTATTATGATACTTCGGGCCGACTTGAAGGAACCACATCGGTTGAGGAAAATGATCCTGTCTGGCTATTCCCTTATTGGTGGAATATTAATGATTAAACGGTCGGCGCGATAACGTAACAAACTATTGCTGCCTTTTTACAGGGCCTGTCAGTAAAAATTCTGTGCGTATCCGCACCACGCTTAAGGCGGGGGCTTGTGCTGTGCTCGAATTATCTGCTGCCGTCCGTAGAAAGACAGCATACAGTATCATCCTATCAAACATCTTGACAACAGTAAGTCTTTGTATTACAATCACATATAGTTAAGAGCGACTAATTGTAAGTGGGCCCTATGCCCACTTTTTTTTTGATAGGCACATACATTCTTAACTGTATAATGTAAGTTGCGTAGGTGGTTTTTCTGACAGTCAGTATTACTATAACTATTTATGGTTAAATGAGATATGAATGCTATCCCGGAAGAAATAGCACAGTTTGTTTATGATGAAGCCGAAAAAGCTGGATATCTGATAGTGGATATTATGTTCAGAAGGCGTGATGCCGCTTTTATTGAGATAGTCTTGGATAAAGAAGGCGGGATAACGCTTGATGAATGTGGTAACTTTAACAGAATTATTTCGGCTTGGTTAGATAAGGAAAATATATTGGGCGATAGATATACTATCGATGTGTGCTCTCCGGGGCTGGATCGTGAGCTAAGGAGCCCTAATGATTTTAAATGGGCTCAAGGCAAGCAAGTGCAGGTACATACATATAAGCCGGTAAATTCCGTTACGGTATTTATAGGCAAGCTCTTGTCCTCAGACGGTAATAATGTTGTATTGGGAACGGAAGCGGGAGAAAACGTAGTTTTAGATAGGAACAATATTTCCAGAGTGAAACTGCACGTGTCGTTGTAAACGTGGACCTGTAAGTAAGATAAACTAATTAAATCAATGGAGATAGATATGAATGGAGAATTTTTAGCCGCGTTAGAAAGAATAGAAAGAGAAAAGGGGATCGATCGGGAGATCCTTTTTGCCGCTATTGAAAGCGCGCTCGCAAGCGCTGCAAGGAAAGTTATCGACGATCCGGCCATTGCCAAGGAAGATGTAACCGTAAGCATAAACAGGGAGACCGGCGAGATAATCGTATCTTCCCAAGGGGAAGTCATAAAAAGCGACAGGTTTGGCAGGATAGCGGCGCAAACTGCAAAACAGGTCATAATCCAGAAGATACGCGAAGCAGAGAGAGATGTGGTGCATGATAAATATCTCAAAAAGATAGGCATGATCATAAGCGGTTCCGTGCACAGGTTTGAAAAGGGCAATGTTATCGTAGAATTTGATGATGCGGAAGCGGTCCTTCCTAAACAAGAGCAGCTTCCTCGCGAGAAATTCAGACAGGGTGAAATAATAAGGGCATATTTGCTTAGGGTCGAGAAAGGAACGGGCGGCCCTGCGATCGTTCTGTCCCGGTCCGACGCGGGATTCGTGAAAAAACTTTTTGAGCTTGAAGTGCCCGAGATATCTCAAGGTATCGTCGAGATAAAGGCCATAGCCAGAGAAGCCGGTGAAAGGACCAAAATAGCCGTTTATTCAAAGGATGATAAAGTGGATCCTGTTGGCGCATGTGTAGGCATGAGGGGTTCGAGGGTCCGGGATATAGTTAAAGAATTACACGGTGAAAGAATAGACATAATAAAATGGGAAGAAGATATCCGAGAGCTGGTTCCGGCAACGGTTAATCCCGCGGAAGTATTGAAAATGGTTATCGATAGGACCAATAAAACTATAACATTGACCGTTCCAAAAGATCAACTGTCACTTCTTATCGGCAAAAAAGGCCGGAATATAAGGCTTGCTTCCAAGCTCATAGGTTGGGAGCTCGTAGCCGAGACCCAAGAGGAAGAGATTCTGGTTGCGATATCAGACGTCGAAGGTATCGGTGAAAAAACGAAAAAGACATTGGTCGAAGCCGGTTTTGACACGGTCTCGAAGGTTCTTAAAGTTACCGCCGACGAATTGTCTAGTTTAGACGGGATCGGCAAAAAGACGGTCGAGAAGATAACTGCTGCATGTCAGGAGGCATTGACCGAGGCAAGAAAAAAACAGATGGAAAATGCTGCCGCTCAAGTTAAAGAAGAGCCTGTTTCAGAGGAAGAAGAAAAAGTAGAGGCTTTAGCGACAGAAGATCTAGGGCAAAAAGAAGAAACCGATATCCCCGCGGAAGAGCCTGCCGCTGGCGAAGAAGAAAAGCAAGAGGCTTCGGATCCAGATGATTCAGAAAAAAAAGAAGAAGCCGATGTACCCGAGGGTGAGTCGACAAACGAAGAAGCGGATGGAAATAAAGAATAAGGTGCGTTTAATTTAACTCTTAACCAAGGTGCTGTATGTCAATCAAAGTTTGTGTTTTAGCTAAAGAGCTGGGGGTTCCGAGCGAAGAAGTTCTGGAACAGCTTCGTCGTCTTTATATCGATGTTGATGACGAGAAAAGCACTGTGGATGAGAAAATAGCAAGTCTTATTAAGATCAAACTTGGCGGGCGGAGCGAGCTTGAGAAACCTGTGAAAAAAGCCAAGAAAGTGACACCTGAAGCACCCTCCAAAGATAAAAAAACAAAACAAACTAAAAAAACTTTGGAAGAAAAAGTTTCCAGGGAACCTAAAAAAACCGAAATTAAAAAAGAAAAAGAGAAAGAAAAGGAAAAAGAAGAGAAGATACCTGTCAAAGAGGAAAAAAAAGCGGCTGAAACTCCGGCCGCGGTTTCGCCGATAAGGGTGATTTTTAGCCAAAAAGAAGCGGAGAAAGCTGTTGCGGCGCCAGAAGAAATCGCACCCCGCACCGAAGAGACGAGTGATCTGGCAAAAGAATCTGCCAAAATAAAGGAAATAAAAAAAGTTCAGGTAGTAAAACCAGCCATAGAGGTTGTTGAGAAAACCATACCCCACAAGAAGTTCAAAAAATATAAAAAGGCCAATCCCGATATCGAAGTTGTAGAAAAATCTTATGGGAAGATAAAATCTTGGCAAGGGACCATGCCGGCTTCCAAAAAAGATAAAGAAGCAGTGTCCACTGCGGCACAGCAATCTTCGGTTAGAAAGACGCATCAAAAGGTTGAGATACAGATCCCCGTAGGTGTTAGAGACCTTGCCCCTAAAATAAATGTTAAACCCAGCGCTATTATCCAATTTTTAATGGGACAGGGAATGATGGTCACAATAAACCAAGTTCTGGAAGAAGATATAGCCCGTGTTGTTATGGAACATTTTGGATATGATCTGGTTCTTCCTGATACGGTGGAATCTATCCAAAAAGAACTTGTCGACGAGCATCAGGAAGAGGAAAAGAAACATCTTGAGCCGCGGGCTCCTGTTGTAACTTTCATGGGTCATGTCGATCACGGTAAAACGTCACTTTTGGATTATATACGTAAAACTATGGTTACAAAAAGCGAAAAGGGCGGTATTACTCAGCATATCGGAGCGTATCGTGTCGAAACCTCAGGCGGAGCGGTAACATTCTTAGATACGCCCGGTCATGCGGCTTTTACGGCGATGAGGGCGAGGGGGGCGAACGCTACGGACGTCGTTGTTCTTGTAGTAGCCGCGGATGACGGTGTCATGCCTCAGACAAAAGAAGCTATAGATCATGCTCGTGCCGCGAATGTGCCGATAGTCGTAGCGATAAATAAATGTGACCTCCCGGGGGCCAATCCGGATCGTGTTAAAGCCGATCTGCATAAAGAAGGTCTCATGTCCGAAGAATGGGGCGGTAAGACTATCATGGTGGAAGTTTCGGCTATTACGGGCGAAGGGGTCGATAAACTCATAGAGATGTTGATGCTCGAAGCGGAGATGTTAGAGCTTAAGGCGAGCCCAAAACTCAGGGCCCGCGGTGTCGTGATCGAAAGTAAAAAAACACCGGATCAAGGTGTGGTTGTGACATTGCTCGTCCAGAACGGGACGCTTAAACCCGGTGATATAGTTTTATGCGGGGCTTATTACGGCAAAGTGAAGGCGATGATAAACGATAGGAATGAGAAAGTCGAAGCGGCTTTTCCTTCTATGCCGGTCGAAGTTTTGGGGCTCCAAGGTGTCCCTGAGGCAGGCGAAGAATTTTTTATTGTTAAAGATGAGAAAAAGGCGAAAACGTTATCGCTTCTTAAGCAGGGAGAGGACCGCAGAAAAAAAATAACAGGTAATAAAAGAGTAACGCTGGAAGATTTTCACAGCCAGATGAAAGAAGGAGCGGTAAAAGAGTTAAAGATCGTGCTTAAGGCCGATGTCCAAGGGTCTGTTGAGGCTTTGAAATATTCGATGGACGAACTGAAGACGGACGAAGTTAGACTGGTTTTTGTTCACACTGCTGTGGGTAACATCAATGAATCGGATGTTATGCTTGCTTTGGTTTCTAACGCGATCATTATAGGGTTTCACGTTAAGGTAGATCCACAAGCGGAAGAGATCGCAAAAAGCGAAAACGTTGATATTCATGTTTATGATATTATATACGAGGCTATAGCTGATGTTAAAGCCGGCCTTGAAGGTCTTCTTGAACCGGAAGAGAGAGAAGTCTACCAAGGGACACTGCAGGTGCTGGAAGTTTTCTCTGCCTCCAAGATCGGAAAAGCGGCGGGCGGGATGGTCACAAAGGGAACTGTTCATAGGAAAGATCGCGTAAGGGTGAAAAGAGGACAAGAAGTGATCTTTCAGGGAGAGATAAATTCTTTGCGGCGTTTTAAAGATGACGTGAAGGACGTTAAAGAAGGATTCGAGTGCGGTATCTCGGTAAAGAATTTTCCGGATGTGCGCAAAAATGACATTATTGAGGCGTACATTATTGAAAAGATAGCCCGGCGTTTAGAGAAATAGACGAACCCGGGGACGTCATTCCCGCGTAAGCGGGCGGTCTTGTTCGCCTCTTGGCGAAGCTGAGGGCCGCCAAGCAGATGGGGAGCCATTAAAATTTTTATTTAGAAGCCCGCTTTTCAGCCAAAAGCGGACTAGCCTCTGGCTGGTGCGGGCATGACAACCAGAAACACAAAATCCTAAGATGAAAACGAAAACAATATTGAGTGGGATGAGACCGACGGGAAAACTGCATCTGGGTCATCTTGTGGGCGCTTTGAACAATTGGACCAAGCTGCAAGACGAATATAATTGTTTTTTTATGGTCGCTGATTGGCACGCTCTAATGAGTGAATATGAGAATCCGTCCAATATCAAAAAGAACAGTATAGAGATCGTTAAAGATTGGGTGGCATGCGGTATAGATCCGGAGGAAAGTGTTATCTTTGTCCAGAGCATGGTGCCGGAACATTTGGAACTTGCCATGGTCTTTTCGTTCCTTACCCCGCTCGGATGGTTGGAACGGTGTACTACCTATAAAGAACAACTGAGAGAATTAGAAGGGCGGATGCTCGCGACTTACGGTTTTTTGGGATACCCGGTGCTTCAAGCGGCGGATATCGCTCTTTACAAAGCAGACGCTGTCCCGGTTGGGGGCGATCAGCTGCCGCATCTAGAACTGGCAAGAGAGATAATAAGAAAGTTCCACGGTCTATATAAGAAAGAGGTTTTTAAGGAACCGGCGCCTATCCTGACAAAAGTATCGAAGCTGGTCGGTTTGGATAACCGTAAGATGTCGAAAAGTTACGGTAATTTTATTTCGCTCTCGGACGAGAAAGATGTGGTCAAGAAAAAAGTTTATAGTATGTATACCGATCCTAACAGGGTCCGCGCGGATGTTCCCGGTAAGGTCGAAGGTAATCCGGTGTTCATATATCACGACATCTTCAACCCAAATAAGTCTGAAGTGGAAGATCTGAAAGAACGTTATCAAAAGGGGAAAGTTGGGGATATAGAGGTTAAAGAGAAATTGACTGTGGCTTTAAATAATTTTTTGGATCCGATAAGGGAAAAGCGCGGTAAGATAACGGATAAGGATGCCTCCAATATCCTAAAACACGGAGCTTTAAGGGCGCGGGAGACAGCTAAACGAACTATAGCCGAAGTGAAACACTGCCTCCATCAGATAATTGATTAGGACACTGCCCGCGTATGGGACCGCATAAAAGAATATGACTTACAAAGTTAAAATTAATTTTTTCGAAGGCCCACTAGATCTTCTATTATTTCTTATCAAAAAAGAAAAAGTTGATATCTGTGATATTCCCATAGCTAAGATAACACAGCAGTATCTGGAGTATCTCGAGCTTATGAAACTTCTTGATCTCGAGATCGCGGGCGAATTTCTTGTAATGGCCGCAACGCTTATGTATATTAAAAGCAAGATGCTCCTGCCCCCTGATGAGGAGGAGATACAGGAAGAGGAACTGGATCCGCGGGAAGAGCTGGTTCGCAGGCTTCTTGAGTACAAAAAATACAAGGATGCCGCCGGAAACCTTCAAGAAATGTATGACAGAAATAAAAATATTTTCTTAAGGCGTGGTTCTGGCGAGGCCTCCAAGATCGTACTTGATAGCGGGATGGAATATTTTGAGGCGAGCCTCTTTGATCTTATTACGGCCTTCAGAAAAGTTTTGCGGGATGTGCCAAAAGAGATCTTTCACAAGGTTGTGAAGAATAAATTTACCGTGAGTGATAAGATCCACGAGATCTATCACATGCTGGCCGCTACATCCAAGATCTTTTTCTTCGAACTATTTAACAAGGCTGAA
>JAQUNB010000028.1 GCA_028717825.1 Candidatus Omnitrophota bacterium | reverse complement strand
GTCTAAAATACCAAGATTTCTCCGGTTTTTTTCATGCAGGTTATCCTCATTGAGAATAAAGCTTTTCACTAGTAGCCTCAGCCCCGTTTCAGGAATAAGTATGTTAATGAAAAATAGCTCTTACAAGTGCCTATTTCCTTACCGATTTTGCATACCAATCTTTGATAACATCTTCGGCTGGTTTGTTCTGGGGCGTAAAACCTCTATTGTACTTACCGCCCATATTTATATTTGTTCCCCAATACCACCAATACAACCCGTAGAACCATTCTTTATTCCAAAAAGTATCGAGAAGGGCCTTGTAATAATCTTCCTGTAATTTCAAATTTACTTCGCTCCTTGGGCAATGTTCCCACGGACGAATAGCAGCGCCGTCAGCCGAGTTACATCCTATCTCCGGAAAAATGATCGGCTTGCCGGTACGCGCCTGAAATTCTTCTATTTCCGGGAGCCATTTTTTCCACCCTTCCATTAGTTCGTCATATGTAGGGGTAAGTTTCTCAGTTAATGGAAAATACGCGTTTATTCCGACATAATCCAAAATGTCCCAAAATCTTATATCTTGATAGCTATCCCAGTGTGCGGCATATGTTAAAGCACCGGAATATTTGCTCCTTGCGCTTTTTATAACATCTCTCCACATATACCCTTTTACTGTCGCGGCGCTCGTTAGTTCTGTTCCGACACAAACCATTTCCGCTTTTTCTTTCTCAGCGATGGCCGCGTAATGATCAACATATTCAGTATACTGTTTAAACCATTTTTCCCAATCCTCTTCACGCGTGCATCCTATCTCCCCGCGCCAGCTGCCGTCCGAAGTGTCCGAAAGATCAAGGTGAAGTTTTATCATAACTTTCATACCGAGTTCATGGGCTTTCCTTATAGTATGGATAACCGCTTCGTCGGAAGGGGTCTGCGTTGTCCTATGAATATCTACTGTCCAACAATTCGTCTGATACCATGTCACGAGTATTGCCACCCATTTAGTACCAAGTTCAGAAACTCTTACCAAAGACTTATCGGCTTCCTCACCCATATATCCGCTTTCCGACCATGTACAATATACCATACCTTTTTGGAACTCTGACCCGTTCTGGGGCTTGTGTTTGAACATCCTCATACCGGCAATAGCACCCGCAACCAGAAGTATGGCGAAGATCGGGATTAGTGTCTTTAGTATTTTTCTTTTTTGCTTAGCGGCACTCATGACCATGTCCTTTCACTATAGTTTTTTATAGTAGTTTTATAAAGCCTTTCGAAATCGGCGAAAAAACAATAAAATCGCTTTTCGCAATTTATTATTTTCCGCATCTAACATTGTCTATATAAATATTCCCGGAATATTTGGGTTGACGGTTAGATTCTATACGAATGGCTATTTTTCTCACGTCTCTGGCAAATTCCTCATCGGGAACGATACGCTTCCAGTCATAACTACCCGGTTCGATATTCGCGGTAATCGTGGCCCATTCCCCGGGGATCAAAGGAACACTGCTGCTCATTTCGACAAACTTCCAGTTTTCTCCGACAGTAAGTATCAGTTTTGCTTTAAGTCCGAGAGGTGCGTCTTTAGGAAGGTAAATATCGGCCCTAACGACACGATAGTTGCTTATATCTAAATATTGTTGTATCTCGACAAGAGCCGCGGTCCAGTTGCCTCCGGGAAAGTCGGTAACAATTTCCATGCTGGAATTCCCTTTTGATGCATACTGTGTGGAAAGTTGAATTTTTTTAGCGACATAATCCGTTTTACCTTCCGACCATGCCGGAACTTCCCATCCGTCCAAATCGGCTTTCTCAAAATCATAAAATGTTCTTTCTTCCGTTATCGGCACGATAGAAGGGGTCGGCAATTCTTTTTTCTCTTCCGTTTTCTGCTCCTGCACTTCACCCGTAGAGACAGCCTGCGTAGGCGTCGTTTCCTTTTTTACGGTCTCTTTTTGTGCAACACCCTTTTCGGCTTTACCGCACCCTACGATACTCAATGAAGCGACGAGCATTACCGCGAAAAGACCTAATATAGCTTTTCCCCTGAAACTCACCATGATTTCACCCCTTCTTTTAAACTTCAAACGTCAGGCCATAACTCCAGATGAAAACATTCTATCATCTAAAATTACAGCCTGACAATGAAAAAAACAAGTTATTACGCAAATTACTTTATTACCCTTACGTTGTCAATATAGATCGGGCCTTCATACGCCGGCTTATTGTTGGAGTCTATCCTGATATCGATCTTCCTTATATCTTTGCGGAACGTTTCGTCAACCTGTACTCTCCTCCAGTCGATACTTCCGGGGGCGATATCGGCTTCCACGGTTACCCACTCGCCCGGAACGAGACTATAAGATTTACTCATTTCGACCCATTTCCAGCTATCGCCAACGGTTAATATCATTTTTGCCTTCAGACCAAGCGGAGCATCTTTTGGTATATAAATGTCGCATGCCAGTTTCTTGTAATCGCTCCAGTCGTAATATTGCATGATCTCGATTATAGCGCCTGTCCATCTACCGCCCGGGAAATTCGCATCGATCTTTAAGCTTGAGGTCCCTTCTGAGGCGTAATCAGACGATTGCGATATCTCTTTTTGGACATGATCCGGTTTTTCATATGCCCAATCCGGGATCTCCCATCCTTGAAGACCATTTTCATAATTAAAAAGAACAGTTTGCTGCTGCTCTTCTGCATGCGATATTATTCCTGCGAACAATATACACACGGACGCGACTATAAACAATACCTTTTTCATTTTATTTCCTCCTTTTATTTTATTCTTTTGTATATTTCTTTATAACTTCTTCCGCTTTCTTGCCTTTTACGGTAAACCCGAGCGGACTCCATCTGTCCTGCGGAAAATACTGCCATACATAGTACCCCTTGAACCAAGGCCTTGTTGATAAGACCTGAAACATGGCTTCCAAACAATTCGCTTGTTCTTCCTGTGACTCTATATTCGATATCGCGGCCCATGGTTGTTTCGCGGCACCTTCTGACGACGGATATCCCACTTCCGTGAAGATTACGCCTTTTTCCGTGAGATTTTTCTCAATAAGCCACTTCTCGATTTCATCGGCTTTTTCGCTCCATGCCTTGACCAATTCCTCTAAGGTAGGTTTCTCATTCATACTAAGCGGAAAATATGCATCGATCCCGATAAGATCAAGTTTATCCCAGAAAGGAACTTCTTTGTATTCTGTCCAGTTCGCGGAATAAGTTAGGGTCCCCTTATAAACTTCCCTTACCTTACCTATTATATCATCCCACCTCGCGGACCACGCATCAAAAGTTGTTGCCTCTAATTCTGTACCTATAGAAAATATCTCAGCATTATTATCCTGCGCCAATTTAGCATATCGAAGTACAAAATCCCTATAGCTGTCGAACCACGGATCGGACGGCAGGATATTTACGCGGGCCTCGCCCGTTCTTGGGTCAACATGAGGTTTTACCATTACTCTCATGCCTATTTGATGGCTAACATCTATCGCATGTTTTACAGAAGCTTCGGTGGGTGTATCACCGTTCGGCTTATCGTTAGAATAGATAACTTCCGATTTTGTTCCATCCTGATATGCAGGGACCATAATGGCGACCGTATCAAAACCCGATTCTTTTACATAAGTAAGCATCAAATCGGAAGCCGGGCTTGAAAGCTCGTCCGCCATCCATGAAGTATAAACAACTCCTTTTTGAAACGGTTTTTCACTTATCGGAACCACTGGGCTCACCATACTCGCGATAAGTTCTTCCGCTTCTTTCTTTTTTGCTTCATCAACACCTCTACTCATATATTCTTCTTTTGTGACAGTAGCTTGCGGATTGTAGCTCTGGGGGCCATACATCTCTACTTCCCAAATGGATATACCCCATTCCTCATTGGCCTTTTTTACACAAAGTATTTTTACATATTGGCATTTCGTGGGTTTAAAAACGGCGTCCGTCGCACCGCCTTGCGCATTCGCATCGCGATAGACTTCACCCCAGTTAACGTTATCTTTAGAGACCAAGATCGCGTATTCAGAAGCGTAGGCCCTCTCCCATTTTATTACAACTTCGCTTAAGACGCTTTCTACGCCGAGATCGAACGAGATCCACTGTTGGTTCTCGCTATAATCACTCGACCACCTCGTCAGCATATTACCATCAGATACCGCCATAGGGTTCGGTTCTGGCGCCCAATCCGGTGTAGTATCGAAGCTTGAAGCTTCCGCCGCCGACACATTTAGATACACAGAATTTTCACCTTCGCCTACTTCCACAAAATCAAGTTTTACTTGCTCTTCCTTTTGTTTCTCTTCTTTTACAACCTCCGGTTTACTGACTGCGTCAGCTTGTTTATTTTGACATCCGGATACCGCCACAGCCGCGCCCAGTAAACATGCAAGAACCGTAAAATATAATTTTCTCATCTTATCCTTTCTTTAAATTAACCTTACTTACCTTCAATGTACCCTTATCCAACCCCAAGCAACCTTTTATGTAACCTCAATTAACTTCTATTACCCTTTGAGCCCCGTCATCGCAATACCTTTAATGATATATTTCTGGAACACAAGATATACTACAAGCATCGGCAGGGTCGCGACGACCGCACCGGCCATTACCATCGCAAAGTTCGCCCCGAATTGACCCGTCAGCACAGTAAGCGCCAAGGGTACCGTCCTCATATCGCTGGTATGGATTATTACTAAAGGCCATACAAAATTATTCCACTGTTGTATAAAAGTAAAGATCGCGAGAGTCGCAACAACAGGTTTAATTAAAGGTAAAATCACGTGTCGGTATATCATGAATTCACTGCAACCATCGATCTTTGCCGTATCGATCAAGTCATCCGGAATACTGGATATGTATTGCCTATTGAGAAAGATCCCGAACGCACAGCATGCCATTGATGGGATTATGAGCCCTCTATAGGTATTAAGCCATCCCAAGGTTTTCACGATTATAAATCCGGGGATAATATTTACCTGCCATGGGATCATCAAAGACCCTAGCAAAATAAAGAAAAGCTTATCCCTGCCCCAGAATTTATGTTTTGCAAAAGCATATCCTGCAAGTGACGCGGCAAAAACATTAAATAAAGTTATAGCGCCCGCGACAAAAAGGCTGTTAAATATATACCGTATCATCGGAACTAAACGGAAAAGATCCTCATACGGCTCAAAAGTGGGATTTTTTACTAAAAAACTAGGAGGATAAGATTGTATCTCTTCTAAAGGCTTAATAGACGTTATGAACATCCATAAATATGGGAGCACCATTGTAACCGCACCTGCTATCAGGAAGGTATAGATGAACAACTTAACAGTTAGCGCATCTTTTCGCATGTTCAATTCATGCCACATCCTAGTACTCCACCCTGCTTTTTATTAATCGTTTGTTCAGCATCGTAAAGATAAAAACACAAAAGAAAATTATATACGCAAGAGCCGATGCATACCCCATTTGGAACTTAGTAAAACCTTTATCATACAAGTAAGCAACCATTGTGAGCGCCGAGTTCAGTACTCCGCCGATGGCCCCGTCTCCGCCTGTCATAACATAAACCTGTTCGAAAACCTGAAAACTAAAAATAAAACTCATCATACTTACGAACACTATAGTCGGTTTTAATAAGGGCAGAGTTACATGGAAGAGCTTACACCAGAATCCCGCGCCATCAATCTCCGCCATCTCATACATGACTTGCGGTATGGTCTGTAGTCCCGCAAGAAAAAGTATCATGCTGTAGCCGAGACCCGCCCATATCGACATGATCATGATCGAGGGCAGTGTCCATATAGGGCTTGCCAACCAGTCTACGGGCTGAAACCCCAGTTTCATTATTAAATAGTTGAACAGGCCATATTTCTCCCCCGCATATAACCATTTCCATATGACCGACACGGCGACGATCGCCGTGACCGTGGGAAGAAAAAATATCGATTTGAAAAAGTTCTTGAATTTTATCTTTTGATCTATCGCGACCGCAAGAACGAGCGATAGGCATACACCTAACGGGACCACACCAACGACATAAATTATCGTGTTGATCACAGACTTCCGAAAAAGCGGGTCATTCGTAAAAATGTTAATATAGTTATCTAGTCCGATGAATTTTGGAGGATGCACTACGTCGTATTCGGTAAAAGACCAGAGAAACGAGATAAAAACGGGGGCCAATTGAAAAATGAAGAAGAGTAAAAATGGGACACTAATGAAAATGTAAGACCATTTTTGCCTGCGAAGCTGTGCGAAAAATTCCTTCTTGTCCATCAACGAAATCCTGATTATATTAGGTTAATTTCAGAAACGAAAAACAAGTGAAACTATTTTACAGGAATTACGGTATTATGTCAACAAATTGTCTGTCCGCCCTTAAAAATAACTCTATTTTCATAACTTCTTTATTTACAATGCGTTACGATATAATTCATCCATCGAAAGGTATTATTTATATAATTACAATAAAAAATAACTTTATCATTTAACTTTTGCGGAAAGTAGTTAACAACTTACGTTAATTTCATACCGGAGTAAAAGTATCGATTATTTGCGAGTTCTCTATGGCCTTTAATCTGAATTCTTTGCACGAGGCCGGCACTATCAGCATTTCCCCGCCAGCTTGGGCCTTAGGCAAGGCATAGTTTTTCCCTTTGATAGAAACGACCGCATTTCCAGAGACAAGCGCAAAGTTGTGCATCCCCGTTATACTCTTATATTCCTTAATTGAACCCTGTTTCATGGTTACCCTGTGAACTTCCAAGCCCTCTTCTTTAAAATTACCGGGCAATTTTTCAAGTTTTACTCCGGATCTTTCCTCTAAAACTTCGGGGAGACACTTTTTCACCGAAGATGGATTCATTTCATTAACTCTGTCAACATCCAGCACCTTGCTTGAGCCTTCTCTTGGGAACTCGGGGAAAGCATAACGCACGGGATAGGTCGCGCCGTCTTCCAACGACTGCGTAGGCCCGGGTACCTGCGGCTCAATGATCTCAATACCTGCACCCAATGCGTGCAAGGTCCCTGACGGGATAGGGATGACATCCCCCAGTTCCACGATTACGCGGCCGTAAAAAGCCTCGAGGCACTCTTTTGACCTTTTAAAATTGGTAAGAGCCCCACTCAACTCGGGAATATCTTCTACCACAAGTTCCGCGGACTTTTCGGCGTCTTTCATTCTTTCTAAAGCCTCGCGCGCCGCGCCGCCGTTTTCCTCTAAAAGATCGATCAGCTCATTCAGCGCCCTCCCGTAAGATATTAAAGCTGTTTTGTATTCCTCATTAACGCCCGAGCCATATTGCTTAACAAGGTTTTCACTGAACCCGAGTATTATTTCCGGGTTGCCCTGCACAAAAAGTCTATGAATACCCGTCACTATCCATAATTCGTTCTTTCTGTCGTGGAACTGGACCGAGAGACGGCCGCGCGGCGTTAATATTTTAACAAGCGGTAAAAATTTACCGAATTTTTCGACCACCCGTTTTCCCAAAAGTTTTTCCGGCACCATGTTAAGGACCGCCGAGAGATCCGCCTCTTTGCCATCAACTACCGCCGTCGAACTTTTTCCACGTGCTTCCGCGCCATACCAATATTCGCCGATACCGTCTATCCCCCACACTTTCGGCTCTTTATAAGGCTTTACATAGATCGGCACGCCCTGCCCGACCAGATCACAAACGATATCGAATATTTTACTTTCGGACATTTTTGCCACGGAGGACCCGGTCTTTGAAAGAATCAACAGGTCCTTGATTATACGCGGCATTATTGCAAAACGCATATTAACTATATCCTCAGCCCTGTGTTTGGTGTCAGCCGTAGCATATATCCTGAATTCCGGTGCGTTGCCTGAAGGACGCATATGGACAACATCATTCCCGCTGAACTTGACCCTTACTCCGTCAATAAAATTCACGGACTGGATCCTGCCAAATTCTTTTTCCGGGAAATACCATGATATTTTATCTTTTATCGGGTCGATCCCAGCGAGCTCTTCTTTGCTAGCGGATCTTTCGCCGCCATCTCTCATTTTTATCCGTATTTTTTTGGTATCGAAAAATATTTCGGCGATCTCCGGATCTGCCGGTGAAAAATCTTTTATGATCTTTCTACCCAGATCCGCGTTATATTCTTTGCACCCTTTTGTCTTATCGTCCACTACATCGGCGTGTGTATACCTGTGCGGCAGGGCCGAATCGATAAGTTCGGAGACGGATATATTCTTGCTGACGGCATAAATGAGCGCCGCGACACAAGGAAGTACCGCGTCACGCGTCGGCAGGGCCTTTAAATTTTTACCGTTTATCCCGCAGTCACTACCCAATAGGAAACCGCCGTTCGACTCCCAGCTGACGACTTTCCCGCCGGGATTTTTGGAAAGCTCGTCTATCATCGCTTCTACCACATAAGGCGACCCTATCTGCGTTTGTGTGATCTTGACACCGGAACGCCCGAGCGCACCGATAACGGCATCATTCGCGCTTATCGGCACAGCGGCGAACGAAGCCTTAAGATAAAGCGATACAAGCGCGCCCAATTTATCGCCCGGGAGGAAAACGCCTTTTTCATCCGCGAATAAAGGCCTGTCAGAATCCCCGTCAGCGGATATCACCGCGAACGGTTTATATTTTTCGGAATATTTTTTGAGGAGCTCCTTGGTCTCCCTCGAGATCTTTTCGGTATCCACTGCAATAAATTTTTCGCTTCTCCCCGCCGGGATGACCTCGGCGCCCAAAGATTCTAAAATGGTCTTTATAATATCCCGCCCGACAGCCGAATGCTGGTATAAAACTATTTTTTTGCCTTTTAACGAATCTGCTGGAAAAACTTCCTTATATCTATTCACATAAAGCTTCGTTGCCTCGTCTTCGTATGACGAAGAAGGAAGCTTCCTCTTCTTTTTAAAACCGCCCTTTTCGTCGAATAGGAGATCTTTTTGATCCTTGGTATATTCCTCTTCCCTCGCCCGTGCGACATTTTTTAATATATCCGGTTCGTCTGATTTTAAAACTTCTCCGGACTTTTTCGTGAATTTTATCCCGTTCCTGTCGTCGGGGATATGACTGCCCGTCACCATTATGCTCGGCATACTTTTCGTTATGGCAAAATACGCGAGAGCCGGAGACGGAATAAGCCCGGCATAACAGGCTTTACACGCTTCATCTTCTATTGCTTTTATGCACGCGGCGATTATCCTCGGGGTGCTGGACCTGCGGTCACCGGCTATCGCGACACTCGCACCGCTCTTTATCTCGCCTTTTTCTTTTAGAAATTTAAGAAAACCCCGGGTATTTATGTAACACTCCATGTCGGTCATATTCCTGACCATATCCCTAAGCCCGCTGGTCCCGAACTTTAGAGGTTTAAATTTTTTGGCCTTTTCTTCAAATCGCGCGAACGCTTTCATGGTTTCCCTTCTTCTTTTGGATAGTTCCTCCACGCTTACACCGGACATCTCGTTATAAGCTTCCTCGAACGATATTTTGTTGTTAAGAACAGGCACATTGTAACTATTTTCTTTATCGCGTAAATTCATATTTTCGAAGCACTCAAGGTCGACCCTTCCTTTTGCGGTCAAGAGAGACACATGCCTCATGCCTTTCTTAAGTTTGAGATCCTCCCCACCAAAGGATTCGAATATACCGCTAGCGGCCTCTAAAATAAGCCT
>JAQUNB010000027.1 GCA_028717825.1 Candidatus Omnitrophota bacterium | reverse complement strand
CTTTTCGCGGAGTTCAAGGCTTTTTTCCCCAATAATGCGGTAGAGTATTTCGTAAGATATTATGATTATTATCAGCCGGAAGCGTATGTCCCTCAAACAGATGTCTATATCGAAAAAGACGCGTCGATAAATGAGGACATAGATCGTCTGAGGCTATCGGCGACAAGTTCTCTTTTTTCCAGAAGCGATGTCCTTATAGTCGCGAGCGTCTCGTGTATTTATGGTTTGGGTTCGCCGGAAGATTATTCAAGCATGCTGGTTGAGGTGGAGATAGGGAACAATTTCTCCAGAAAAGAATTTTTAAAGAAACTGGTAGATATCCAATATGAGAGGAACAACCTTGAGCTCTCAAGGGGAAAATTCAGGGCAAAAGGCGATATCGTCGAGATATACCCTGCGTATAAACAGACCGCTTTCAGGGTCGAGTTTTCAGGGGAAGAAATTACTCGTATATCGGAGATAGATCCTATTTCCGGCGATATCTTATCCAATTTGAAAAAACTGGCGATCTATCCGGCAAAACACTTCGTAATGACGGAAGAAAAGGTCAAAGGTGCCGTGAAGTCGATAGAGGAAGAGCTTAATGAACGGATCTCGGAACTGAAAACACAGGGAAAACTTCTCGAGGCGCAAAGGCTCCTCTCACGCACGAAATATGATATGGAGATGCTGAATGAACTTGGATACTGCAACGGTATTGAAAATTATTCAAGGCATCTCTCGGGGAGGCTCCCGGGTACTCGGCCCTGGTGTCTTTTGGACTATTTTGGTGACGATTATCTCGTTATAATCGATGAGTCCCATGTTACGCTCCCTCAGTTGCATGCTATGTATAACGGTGATCAGGCGCGAAAGCAGACCTTGGTGGACTACGGATTCCGTTTGCCGTCGGCGCTGGATAACAGGCCCTTGAAGTTCGAGGAATTCATGGAACTGGTCAGAAAAATGATCTTTGTCTCGGCGACCCCGACCGAATATGAAGTCTCCAAAAGCGCTGTAGTTGCGGAACAGATAATACGGCCGACGGGACTAGTGGATCCGCCTATCAGTGTGAGATCCACCAAGGATCAGATATATGATCTGATTGAGGAAGTAAAGAAGCGTGCGAAGAAGAATGAAAGGGTTCTGGTAACGACATTAACTAAGCGGTTAGCGGAAGAGCTTACGAGATTCCTGAAAGAGATGAAGCTTCGAGTCAAGTATCTTCATTCGGAGATCAATACGCTCGACAGGATAGAAATAATACGCGATCTGCGGTTAGGAAAATTCGATTGTCTTGTCGGTATAAATCTTCTTCGCGAGGGGCTGGACCTTCCGGAAGTGTCTCTGGTTGCGGTTCTCGACGCTGATAAAGAAGGTTTTTTGCGAAGCGGGACGTCGCTTCTTCAGGTCGCGGGCAGGGCCGCGAGGAACGTCAACGGCGAGGTAATTTTGTATGCCGACACAATGACGGAGTCGATGAGAAAAACGATCGAGATAACGGACAAAAGGCGCGAAAAACAGGTTAGCTTCAATAAAACTCACAATATAACCCCGAAAACTATCGAAAAGGCCATTAAAGAGGGGATAGAATCTTATAAAAAGGCGAAAGAAATTGTTCAAGATGTTACTGGCGAAACTGATGAAGTTTATGATATAAATGAAGTTGTTGCGGAGCTTGAAAGGGATATGGAGGAAGCCGCACGGAACTTACAATTCGAAAAAGCCATAGTTTACCGCGACCAGATCGCAAGGCTTAAGAAGATGGTTAAAAAATAGTATATCATATATCGTGCCGATGAGAACGATGCGGTTCAAAGAACGTATATAGTGGCACTGGCGGCGATGCGGCTTTAAGAACGTATATGGTGATATGGCACCGATGAAAACGAGGGACGACAGACGACCGTTCGCTGCGCGGGACGGACGTGGCTAGTGACTGGGGGGGGGGTCGTATCGGCCCATGGCCCACGTTACGAGAGACGAAGGACGATGGACGAAAGAAGCATGTCGAAAAAAGCCGAAACAGATGCAAGAGAACGGTACTTTGCTGTAACCGTTTTTAGTAGAAGAACACACTTCTTAACATGAAGACATAACAAATTTGTGAAGCGGCTACGAGAAACAGTACTATGAACAAAAACGGTTTTTCATTGTTCACAAATCAACCTTTTGATTACGGGGGTAACTTACATGACTGAAATACAGATCGATACGATAGGCCTCTTAGGTGGATTTCTTACAACAGTTTGCTTTATCCCACAGATCATCAAGATATTGAAAACAGGACATGTCAGGGACATTTCTTTGTATATGTATGTTGTGCTTACGACAGGTATAGTGTTCTGGCTTATTTACGGCCTTCTTCTGTGGAAATTACCGATCATATTGGCCAATAGCGCTTCTTTTATCCTGTGTTTTTTTATAGTAGTTAAAAAACTTCTTGGACGAAAGGATGAAATATGAGAATACTTGTTACGGGGGCCACGGGGTTTATCGGGCTCAGCCTTGTCAAAGCGCTTTCAAGGCTCGATCATGAGATATTTTGTCTTATCCGGGGGACGAGCAAGACACAGGAAGTCGAAAAATTGAAAGTTAAACTGGTGATCGCCGATATTACCGACAATTTCTTTCTTGATAAAGTTTTCGCGGAAATAAAACCGGAGGTAGTATATCACTGTGCCGCGGAAGTAACGGAGAAGAATGAATCCGTCCTTAGTCAGATCAACGTTGGGGGAACGAGGAATATTTGTGAATGCTGTCTCAAATATAACACGGAGAGGCTTATCTATACAAGTTCCGTGGCTGTTATTTCCGGCAATAAAGATGTGCCTTTGACCGAAGATCTGCCATATGTAGCCACCAGCCCTTACGGAAGGAGTAAGATCGAATCCGAAAAAGTTGTTTTGGAATATAGGGATAAAGGGCTGAATGTCGTTATAATTCGGCCTTGTATGGTTTACGGCGAGGACGAGCCGCACGCGATGGACGACTTTTTTGACCTAATAAAAAAGCGGCGTCTGCCTCTTTTAAAGATCTTAGAGGCGGATTCAAAACTTCACTTGGTCTATTTGGAAAATGTTGTACAGGTGTTGCTCTATGCCCTTACCAAAAAAGAAGCGTTGACGGGGACATTTATGGTCGCCGACAAAGAAGTTCTCACGGTGAAAAGATTTCTGGAGATCTCTTACGACGAGATGTCGCGAAGTAAGCCGCCGGTTATTCCTTCGTGGATCATGAAACCGGTTATGCTTATTTCTCCGGTCAGGAGGATAATAAAGGCTTTTATGAAGGATAGGGCTTATGATATCTCAAGGGCAGTCAATGTGTTGGGATATAAACCGGAATTTTCCACGGAAGAAGCTTTGCGCAGGACGATACGGCACTGGAAGATGAAAACCCCGGTAAAGAGCGATAAAAAACCGGTGAGTATGAAAAAGCGGATGGATCCGTCGGATTGTTTATAAAAGTATATCGTATTTCGTATATCGTATATCGTGCCGATGAAGACGACATAGTTTGCGGGCGACGAGATACGAAATACGAGATACGATCTTGAGGACAAACATGTCAAAGATCACAGTAACAATACTCGGAACCACTGCGGCGGTCCCGACGCGAACACGCGCTCATGCAGCGATATATATTGATCATTCTTCTGACAAAGAGTTTTGCTGTCTCTTTGATTGCGGCGAGGGTACACAAAGACAAATACTTTTTGCTGGACTGAATTTAATGAAGCTGGATAATATATTCATTACGCATTGGCACGGCGACCATTGTTTAGGTCTGCCGGGCGTTGTAGATACGATGGGTTTTGAGAACAGGAAAAGACAATTGAATGTCTTCGCCCCTGAATCCCAAAGAGTAAAGAAATGTCTGGGTTTTAGTTACTCGATAGGGAAGATCAACGTGAAAACTCATGATGTTCAGGCAAAAGGTAAAAAAATAACGGAGTTATTTGAGAACGACAGGCTCAGGATAGTTTCAATCCCTGTCAAGCATTCAAGAGCGGCCGTAGCTTACGCGCTTTTTGAAAAAGATAAAACAGGTATCGATCTCGGCAAGGCGATGAAACTGGGGCTTCCTGAAAAAGGAGAAATATATCGTCAATTAAAAGAAGAAGGAAGCATTGCTTTCGGCTCAAAAATAATAACGCTCGAGGAAATATCGTCGATTGAAAAAGGGAAACGGATAGTTTATTCGGGAGATACTGAAATTTGTGAAAACCTGCGTAAATTGGCATCTAATGCCGATCTGTTAATACAGGATTGCACTTATTTTGAAGAAGAAGGGGCCTATAAACACGCGGCATTGCCGGAGATCCTGAAAATGGTAAAAGAATGTAAGGTTGCTAGGGTTGTATTGACCCACATAAGCAGAAAATATCAGAGTGTTAACGCCCTGAAGAAATTGATCAAAAAATATCCGAATGTAGAAATAGCTGAAGATCTTATGGAACTGGTGGTTGAGTAAATTTTTTGAAGGATGCTGTACGATTGTTATGGGGCGTTGAGTTATGCGACGAAACAATCTATAATGATAAACTCTAAACACAAAACACTAAACTCTAAATAAACTCAAAACTCAAATTTTTTAAACCCAAAACGGCGGTTTTGAGTTTTGTGTTTAAAGTTTTGAGTTTACTTAGGGTTTAGAGTTTGGGATTTAGGTTTTACTACATGGAGTTTAAATGAAAGTACTTCTTCATGTCTGTTGCGGTATATGCGCGGTGCCGGCCGCGGAACGCCTTATGTGCGAAGGACATATCGTGACGGGATTTTTTTATAACCCGAACATACATCCGGTCGATGAATATAAAAAACGGCTCGCGGCAGCTGAAAAAGCGGCCAAAGAATTGGGGTTTGAGCTTATTGAGGGAATGTATGATCGCGAAAAATGGTTTGAGAATGCAAAAGGCGTGGAATATGAAAAAGAAGGCGGCAAAAGATGCGAGAGATGCTTTTACATGCGTCTTGCGCGTACTTACGACTATATGAAACGTAAAAACTTTGATATGTTCGCCACGACATTATCCGCCGGTCCCATGAAGAACGTTGAGGTTATTAACAGTATCGGCAGGTCGATCGGGGGAGAAAAGTTCTTCCTTGCGGATTTTAAGAAAAAAGGCGGTGCCCAAAGGGGCATTGAACTAGCTAAAGAATGGAACCTATATCGTCAGGATTATTGCGGATGCATTTACAGTCTCGAAGAGAAATTTGCGAGAGAGAAGGCGAGAGACGAGGGACGATAGACGATCGTTCACTAGGACGAGGGACGAATTTCCGGCAGATGGCATTTAGCATTTGGCATATGGCAGAGCGCATGGTGAGACAAAGGTTACATAATGTTACATAAGGTTAATTGAGGTTAATTTAGGTTGCACTTATCGCGATACGTAACCTCTTGTAACATTAATTAACCTAGATTAACCTCATGTAACCTTAAAACGACTAGTCACAAGGCACTAGAGACTAGACACTAACGGGCCGTATCCCGTGGGCCGATACTAGTCACCAGCCACGCATTCCGCCTACCGGCTGGCACTTTATGAACCGTCCCCGATTATACTATGTGAGGCGGTTATGAGAAACAGTACTCTGAACAGAAACGGTTTTTCATAAGTTGCAAATTAATCTTTTGATTGCAGGGTAAAAATGAAACACAAACAATTATCATATTCGCCGTTCTTAAAACAGGTCAGCGATACAATAAAACAATACAACATGCTGAGTAAAAGGGACAAGGTGCTTGTCGCCGTATCCGGTGGTGCCGATTCGGTGTGTCTATTAAAAGTTTTGCTGGATCTAAAAAGATCGCTGGGGATAGAGGTAATAGTCGGGAATGTTGATCATTGCCTGCGAGGAAGAGAATCCGCGAGGGACTCGGAATTCGTTAAAAAACTTTCTAAAGAACTTGGGGTCAAATGTTTTTACAAAAAAATAAATGTGAAAGTAAGAACACAGAGTGGCATGTCGCTTGAAGAAAGTGCCAGACTTGAGCGTTACGGGGCGCTTCGTGAATTCGCTGGAAAAAGCGGATGCAATGTTATAGCGACGGGGCACACTATGGACGATCAGGCCGAAACGGTGCTTTTACGGATCATCTACGGTTCGTCAACAAAGGGCCTAGCCGGTATACCTCCCGTACGATATGATGGGGATGTCAGGGTCATTCGTCCGCTTTTACGGCTTGGGAAAAAAGATATCGTTGGTTTCCTGTCGAAAAACGGTTTGAACTATGTTGAAGATAGCTCAAATAAGGAGACGATGTTTTTACGCAACAAAATACGTCTTAAGGCGTTGCCATATCTTGAGAAGCTGAACCCGAAGATCAGGAGGGCACTGGTCAATCTAGCAGATACGCTTCGGGAAGATATGGATTTTGTGGAAGCGGCAAAGAAAGGGAGCTTAGAAAAAATAGGCGTTCAAAATATGATCGCGATCAGCGATTTTCTTCTCCAGCCTAAAATAATACAGAAAGAAATATTTAAAGAGCTTTTCAGACTCGCGGGCGGCGACGTGAAAAGGCTGTCATACCGGCATTGGATCGATATGGATAGGTTCGTCGCATATTCCGAAAAAGGTAAATCTTTGGATCTTCCGGGCAATGTGCGCGTCAAAAAAACCGCGCATGACATTATCTTCGATAAAAAATAACGGGTCCGTTGTTAGAATATATCAAATCACAAATGCCGCAGGTCAATTTGACCCTTTGACCCTTAAACAGTAGTATGTTACAATAACAAAAATGTAAATTTATATACAACACATAAGCGGGGAAAAACAATATGGAAACAAAGAATAATAAGAGCAAATCACGGAACAAAAAACAGCCTATCGACCAAAAAAAACAACCGGAAGACAAAAAGGTCGGCTCCGACCGTTTTGTGTGGATATTTATCATTGTCGGGATATTTCTTATTTTTCAGTGGGTTTTTGTGTCCATGGAAGACACTTCCAAAAAAATGACCTATAAGGAATTTTACGATGTTGTTAAGACCAACAAAGAGAAGAAGGTCATCTCTTCCGCATACTTGACGGACAATCGTATAAGCGGAAAATTAGAGGGCGGTAAAAATTATGTTGTTAATCTTCCCGTGCAGGATGAGGGGATAATCGCGCTGGTTCGTGATAATGTCGACGAGGTGGATATAAAACCCCCTCAGACCTTTTTATCGAATCTTTTCTATACTCTGGGGCCCATGTTGCTTTTTATCCTGTTTCTCTGGTTCTTTATTTACAGGAGCGCCGCCTCGGGCGGGGGAAAGATGTTATCTTTCGGAAAAACAAGGGCCAAACTTGCAACAAAAGATAAAATGACTGTAACTTTTAACGACGTAGCCGGTATAGAAGAGGCCAAAGAGGAGCTTAAAGAAGTTATTGAATTTCTTAAGGATCCGCGCAAATTCCAGAAACTCGGCGGTAAAATGCCGAAAGGTGTTTTGCTCATGGGCCCTCCCGGTACCGGAAAAACACTGCTTGCCAAGGCCTGCGCGGGCGAAGCGGGTGTTCCGTTCTTCAATATATCCGGTTCCGATTTTGTTGAAATGTTTGTTGGAGTCGGAGCTTCGCGCGTTAGGGACCTTTTCGATCAAGCCAAGAATTCGGTAAAGGTTAGTCAGAAAGGGTGCATAATATTCATTGACGAGATAGACGCTGTCGGAAGACAGAGATTCTCAGGGATTGGAGGAGGACACGACGAGAGAGAACAAACACTCAATGCTCTCTTGTCGGAAATGGACGGCTTTGACACAAATACAGGGGTCATTCTAGTGGCCGCAACAAATAGGCCTGATGTTCTTGATCCGGCGCTTCTAAGGCCCGGTAGATTTGACCGGCACATAGTAGTCGACAGGCCCGATGTAGAAGGCAGATTAGCAATACTCAAAGTTCATGCGAGTAAAGTGAAACTTGCCACAGATGTCGATCTAGGTAAGATCGCCAAACAAACGACTTATTTTTCTGGCGCGGACTTGGCGAACCTTATTAATGAGTCTGCTCTTCTCGGAGCTAGGAGGAACAAGGATTTTGTGGGGATGGATGAATTGCAGGAAGCCATGGAACGCGTTATCGCCGGGCCCGAAAGAAAATCCCGGAAAAAGAGCGAAGAAGAGAAAAAGATCACTGCGTATCACGAAGCGGGCCACGCGCTTATGTCTTATCTCGTAGAAGGCGCGGATCCGTTGCACAAAGTAACGATAGTCTCGCGCGGTATGGCCGGCGGCTATACGATACAACTGCCGCAACGGGATCACTACCTGCGCAAAAAAAGTCAATTTGAGGGTGAGATAGTGTGCCTTTTGGGCGGGATGGCCAGCGAGGAGATCACGTTCACGGAAGTATCGAACGGCGCGCAAAACGATATAAAACGCGTTACAATGATGGCGCGCGATATGATCACCATGTATGGAATGAGCGAGCGCTTGGGGCACATTACGTTCGGCAGGCGTCATGATCAGGTATTTTTGGGTCGCGACATAGCGGAAGAACGCAACTATAGCGAAGACACGGCTAAAATAATAGATGAAGAGGTAAAAAAAATTGTCGATAAATGCTACGCACTGGCTAAAAATAAACTTCTTGAGAATAAAGATAAGCTGGACCTCTTAGTGTCTAAACTTATGGAAAAAGAGACCATGACAGAGGTTGAGGTTACCGAGCTTCTTGGCCTTACGATAAATAGACAACCGTTGGACGCGGAAAATACGGATAAAGAACAAAAGCAATGACTCGACACGGAAGTTGAGCATAGCGTAAAGCTTGTGGAACCACTCTTGCTGTCGTTGAGAGGGGAGATAGAGACGAAGCGACACATGATAAATCCTAAACACAAAACACTAAACTCTAAATAAACTCAAATGTCCCAAACACAAAATCCAAAACTGTATGACTTAGGCGAGAGAACTAAAAAATTTGCTAAGAGAGTAAGGGATTATGTAAGCTTCTTGCCAAAGACTTTAGCGACTCTGGAAGATGCAAAACAACTAGTCAGGGCTTCAGGCTCCGTGGGGGCTAAAGGAGTCATTAAGTAAAAAAGATTTTGTTATGAGGGTAAAGATTTGTAGAAAAGAAGCAAAGGAAAGCCGGTATTGGCTTGAGCTGATAGGACCAAAAGAAGATTGTATTAAAGAAAAAAACTTAATTCAAGAAGCAACAGAGTTGACAAAGATATTTGGTTCAATAGTTGAGAAGTCAAAAGGATATGGCAGGCTTTGCTAAAACCAAAATTTTTAATTCGAATAATGGTTTTGAGTTTTGTGTTTGAGGTTTTGAATTTGTTTAGGGTTTAGAGTTTTATACTGCCTATAAAATGATTAAAATAAACCGCGATATCAAGAAGAACACGGATTTGCTCCTCAATGACGGCTATATCCTGCCTATTGGGGAGAGAACGTGCATAATGGGGGTTTTGAATATCACCCCGGATTCTTTCAGCGACGGCGGGTTGTATACGGAAGAAGAAGCCGCTCTTAAAAAAGCTATAGATATGGTAAAAGAAGGCGCGGATATTATTGATATCGGCGGGGAGTCGTCCCGTCCGGGTGCCAAAGCGATCTCGGAAGAGGAAGAGCTCTCCCGGATAATGCCGGTTATCTCTTTACTCAAAAAAGAACTGGATGTTCCTTTATCTGTGGATACTTGGAAAAGCGGAGTTGCGGCACGGGCATTGGAAAAAGGGGTGTCCGTGGTCAACGATATAACCGCTTTGAACGGCGACCCCAAAATGGCGGGAACTATAGCTAGATTTAACGCGGCAGTTGTCCTGATGCACA
>JAQUNB010000026.1 GCA_028717825.1 Candidatus Omnitrophota bacterium | reverse complement strand
CCGCTGGTGACGTCGCCTATCTTAGGGGTTCGGGATTGGGGGTTCGGGGTTCGTAAATGTACCTCAAAATGGGATCGAGCGCTTCTTCGCCCTTCACAAGTAAATCCGACCAAGGCTATTTTCGAACCGGTTTCTACTTGTTTCAAAAGACTTTTTTTACCGATAAAATCTTTTTCCATATACACAAATCTTAAAAGACCCGCGTCGACCGGGGTATGCTTTTCGTCTATATCGCTGCCATATAAAGAATATCCCATTTCCAATCTTAGCGTATCTCGGGCACCAAGCCCTACGGGCTTCACGTCGTTAAACCCCAGAAGCGTGTCCCACACCACGGACGCTTTTTCACTCGGGAAAAATATCTCGAAACCGTTCTCTCCGGTGTACCCGGTACGGCTCAAGGTAACTTTAACGCCTTTTATCTCGCATTGAATAAAATTAAATCGTTTTAACCCGTCTATTTTCCCCACGTCCACGAGCTTCTTGATCACGTCGTCCGCCAACGGCCCTTGCAGATCGAGTTTCGCCATTTTTTCCGATTCATCCGAAAAAGATGTTCCCGCGGAAATATTCTTTTTTATCCACGCGGCGTCTTTTGCGATCGTCCCGGCATTCACGACCAACATAAAATCATTCGTATTCTTCTTGAAAACTATAAGGTCGTCTATAATGCCGCCATCGGCGTTCAGCAAAAAACCGTATCTCGCCTTGCCCGGGACCAAGTCATCTATCCTGCATGTCACAAGCTTATCGATATCTTTTTCGGCGGAGGTGCCCGTTACAAAAAATTCACCCATGTGGCAGATATCAAATAAAGACACCTTGCTTCTTGTATGCATATGTTCTTCTATTATCCCGGCATACTGAACCGGCATATACCAACCGGCAAAGGGGACCATTTTGGCCCCGGCTGAGGCATGTCTTTCACATAAAGGTGTTTTTTTGAGTGTTTGGTGAGTTTCTGTCATAAAGTTTCCCTGACTTTTCAGATTAAATTACGGTCAATTATAAAACAATTTGTTTTATATTACAACATTTCAAATATGATTTTTGAGCCCAAAAGGAACTGCGGACCAAGGGACCTTTCAGTACTTCTTTAAAGCGCATCTTTTCTGCCGTTCTGCCTAAACAATCAAATTCTTCCGGGGTGTAATATTTTTTAACCGGCCAATGTTCAGGGGAAGGGCTCAAATACTGTCCCAAATATACTATATCAACACCGCAGTTTTTAAGATCTTTTAGTGTGTCTTCAACATCTTTTATTTCTTCACCCAAGCCAAGTATCATCGAGGATTTAGTAAAAATACCGTTCTTTCTCAAACACAATTTATCCAACCGTGCAAGAACATTTAGCGACTCTTTATAACTTGATCTGGGCCTTACGCGTGAATATAATTTTTCCGGGATCTCGATATTGTGCCCGATGACTTCCGCCCCTGAATGAACTATCGCATCCAAAAGAGCCTCGTTCGCGTCAAGATCCGGGACCAACAATTCTACGAGTGTATCAGGATTACGTTTTTTAATAGCGAGAACCGTATTTACGAACGCGTTTGTTCCTTTATCCGTAAGGTCATCCCGCGTTACAGAGGTGATCACGACATATTTTAATCCGAGCTGTTTGGTGACATTCGCGATCCTTTCGGGCTCATCGGGATCGGGTGCATCCGGTTGTCCGTAAGAAACGTTACAAAACCGGCAACCACGCGTGCAGGTACCGCCCAATATCATGAAAGTAACGTGCCCTGCCGCCCAACACGTGTGTTTATTGGGGCATTGGGCCTCAACACAGACACTTTTTACGCAACTTTTTTCGAGAAGGTTTTTTACTTTAATGAAATCCCCGCCGAGCGAGATCGTAGAGCGGATCCATCCGGGTCTATTTATTGTTTTAGATGGCGAGATTTTTTTGTTCATCAGTAATTAGAATTATATCCTAAAAACAGAGATACCCACCTGCTAAAAGCATAGTGGGTATCTCTGTAATACTACAACCGGCATCTTCATCTCTTTCGTTTTTTACTGTTTGGGTAGATCTTCGCAAGAAGAGATCTTTCGTTCCGATAAATATTTATAGAGCTCAAAATGGTCCTGAACTATTTTTTGCGCTTTATCGAGCAGTTCTTTGGCCCTTTCCGGGTTTATCTTCTTGAGAACATTATACCTGTTCTCGTTGTAGATATAATCCTCCAGCTTTATGCTCGGAGCTTTGCTGTCAAGTGTCAAAGGATTCTTGCCTTCCTTGCAAAGAGAGGGATTGTACCTAAATAGCGGCCAATGCCCGGAAGCAACCGCTTTTTTCTGTTCGTCCACGCCGTTGATGAGATCATACCCGTGGGCAATACAATGGCTATACGCAATTATAAGCGATGGCCCTTCATACGCCTCAGCTTCTATGAACGCTTTCATCGCCTGCATCGGGTCCACGCCCATCGCTATTTTAGCGACATACACATAACCATAGCTTATCGCCATAAGTCCAAGATCTTTTTTGCCTATCGGTTTCCCGCCTGCCGCGAACTGCGCTACGGCGCCCATTGGAGTTGATTTCGACGCCTGTCCGCCGGTATTCGAATACACTTCTGTATCCAAAACCAATAGGTTCACGTTCCGACCAGCGGCTATGACGTGGTCCAATCCACCATAACCTATATCATACGCCCACCCGTCGCCGCCTACGCCCCATACGGATTTTTTTACGAAATAATCCGCTATAGATAAAAGCTCCCTGCACTCGGGTTGGTCACATTTTTTCAATTCTTCTTTCAATCTTGCCACTTTCGCTCGTTGCTCTTCTATCTCAGCCTGTGTTGTTTGAACGGCAGATTTGATCTCACCCAGTAACGCCATATTTATCTTAGCCTTTCCTCCGGAAATGATCCTGTCGGCAAGTTCTCTGGCGTATTCGCTGTATTTATCCACAGTGAGCCGCATACCATAAGCAAATTCCGCGTTGTCCTCAAAAAGAGAATTGCTCCACGCCGGACCTCTGCCGTCGGCTCTCACGCAATAAGGTGTCGTCGGTAAGTTACCGCCGTAAATAGACGAACATCCTGTCGCGTTCGCTATGATCGCCCTGTCGCCGAAAAGCTGGCTCATAAGCTTCACATATCCTGTCTCCCCGCAACCGGCGCACGCGCCCGAAAACTCGAAAAGCGGCCTTACGAACTGGATGCCGTTCATCGTGTTGCGATTATATAGAGCCGGATCCGTATCCGGGAGGCTCATAAAATATTTAAAGTTCTCTCTCTCTGTTTCCCTTAGCGCTTCCTGCGGCATCATCTTTATGGCTTCTTTGTCTTTAACGGGACAGTTATGCACACAAACGCCGCAGCCGGTGCAGTCTTCAGGAGCGACCTGCAAAGTATAGACATACCCTTCTTTTCCTTTAGGCGGTTTCGGTGTTGTATGCTTAAATGTTTTCGGTGCGCTTTTAATATATTTTTCCTCATATACTTTGGCGCGAATTACCGCGTGAGGGCACAGCATGGTACACTTACCGCATTGTATACAAGTTTCGGGGTTCCATACCGGGATATTTATCGCGATATTCCGTTTCTCAAATTGGGTGGTCGCCACCGGCCAAGTCCCATCAACGGGCATTTCGGATACTTTGACGGTCTCTCCTTCGCCTTTCATGAGTTTTGTAGTCGTCTCTTTAACAAATTCCGGCGCGTCATCCGGGACTATCGACCTTTCGATCACTTTCCCGGTAAACTTGTCCGGAACTTTTACTTCCTCTATATTGTCCAGCGCCGCATCGACTGCGCGTGTATTCATCTCAACTACCTTGTCGCCTTTTTTGCCGTATGTCTTTTTTATGGCGTCTTTTATCGCGCCGATCGCTATCTTCTCATCAACTACTTTCGATATCCTGAAGAATGCGGTCTGCATGATCACGTTTATGCGCCCGCCGAGCCCGATCTCTTCGGCTATTTTAATGGCGTTAATAACATAAAACTTTATTTTTTTATCGATTATTTGTTTCTGGACCTTTGGCGGGATGTGCTGCCAGACTTCATTTTTGCCGTAAAGTGAAGTTAAAAGAAAAATACCGCCATCTTCGAGATTTTTAAGCATATTGTATTTTTCAAGAAAAGAAAAATTGTGACAGGCCAGAAAATTGGCTTTTGTGATGAGATAAGGACTGCGGATGGGTTTTTTGCCAAAGCGAAGATGTGAAATAGTTACGGCACCGGCTTTTTTGGAATCATATACAAAATAACCTTGCGCGTTATAATCGGTCTTTCCCGCTATTATCTTGATCGAATTCTTGTTGGCCCCAACGGTTCCGTCCGAACCTAAGCCATAGAACATTGCCCTATAAGTATCTTCGCTTTCAGCACTAAAGTTTGGATCAAAAATGAGACTTGTATCGGAAACGTCATCCTTTATCCCGACAGTAAAGTGATTTTTTGGTCTTTTTTCCTTCAGGCTATCGAACACGGCTTTTGCCATCGCCGGTGTGAACTCAGCCGAGCCAAGGCCATATCTGCCGCCTATAACTATCGGGTAAGCTTTAAACGGCGCGTAGCCCTCTTCCATCGCCTCGCCTATAGCCGTTCTTACGTCCTCATATAACGGTTCGCCGAGACTTCCGGGTTCTTTAGTCCGGTCTAAGACCGCTATGGCTTTCACTGTTCGAGGTATGGTGTTTATGAACGCTTTTGTATCGAACGGACGATATAACCTTACCTTTAGAACACCGAGTTTCTCACCCTTAGCGTTCAGATAATCGACTGCTTCATGCACGGCTTCGGCCCCGGACCCTATTGCGATAATTATGCGGTCCGCGTCCGGAGCTCCGATATAATCAAAAAGTTTATATGCCCGGCCGGTTAGTTTGGCGAATTTATCCATAGTTTTTTGAACTATTCCGGGACACGCCATATAATAATTATTTACCGATTCCCTTCCCTGAAAATACACATCCGGGTTTTGTGAGGTTCCCCTGATCGCCGGATGTTCCGGGTTCATGCCACGAGCACGGTGTTTATGAATTAAATTTTCATCCAACATCGATCTCATGTCATCAAAGGTAAGTTCTTCTATTTTCTGGATCTCGTGTGAGACACGAAAACCTTCAAAAAAATGCAAGAACGGCACACGCGATTCAAGTGTGGCTGCCTGTGAGATCAATGCAAAATCCATGGCTTCCTGAACACTGGAAGAGGCAAGAAGCGCCCAGCCGGTAGAACGGGTCGACATAACATCCGAATGGTCACCAAAGATCGATAGCGCTTGGCATGCCAATGACCTTGCCGCTATGTGAAAAACCGTCGGGGTTAATTCTCCGGCTATCTTATACATGTTCGGGATCATAAGAAGAAGCCCCTGCGATGCCGTAAAGGTCGTCGTCAATGCCCCCGTACTCAAAGCCCCGTGTACCGCGCCCGCTGCGCCGGCTTCTGACTGCATTTCAACTACTATGGGCACGGTGCCCCAGATGTTCTTCTCACCCTTAGAGGACTTAAGATCGGATATCTCACCCATATTCGAAGAGGGTGTTATAGGATATATGGCTATTACCTCATTGGTAGCGTGGGCCACATGCGCTACCGCGCTATTACCGTCGTGTGAAACCATGTCACGTTTCATTGTAAAACCTCCTGAATTTAATTTAGTTATTGTAGTAAATTTCTGTAGTATGAACTATGCTGCCTTGTTCTCTAGACAAAAATAGCAAAATTCTCAGCACCAAGCCAATAAGGTTAAGTATTTTATCACAGCGCCCCTTGCTTGTTAAGCGTTTTTCTTGGTTAATAACAAGGAAACTGCCCCTGATCGGTCAATATCGAGAAAAAGTCCTTTGAACACAAAAAAAAGTGGATCTCCCGAAGGAGATCCACTTTTTGAAATCATACCGCTGATCGCTATTTTTAAAGCTTAAGACACTTTTTGTTCAAGCGACATATAAAAACACATAAAACCCACCATCATAACTATCGGTATATACGATTGGACCAACGCGTTCACTATGGCAATAACGATCTGCCCAATGTTTACCGGTATCGGGACAGTGGCCAAACCGGCAAGAAAACCTATTAGTAGCGATATCACAAGGCTCAGTAAAAGCATGGTTATAAAAAGCCCTAAAGTTTTCCAGAAATTACTTATTGCCAGACCAACACCTTTTTTGAAAGATGCGACCACTCCCGTATCATCCACAATAATCGCATAAATCGGGTAAAGTAAAAGAGTTATAAGGATTATCGCAACTATCGTCACGATCGTCGCCACTAGGCTGCGTGTTACAACATTGTCGCCTAAGAGCAGGATGCCGGCACTTGCTAAACTAAGAAGGAGCACAACCGCTATAGCGAGCAGGATATAAAAGAAGAGTAACCCCAATATCCTCAAGTAATACTTTTTCCCATATCCCGCAAAATTGGCCATGCTTGAGGTGGAGCTCTTTATCTGATCCCTCACTAGTCCAAGCGCTCCGCCCTGCAAAAAGATAAAGATCAGAAAAAATATCACACTGGATACTATCGAAATAGCTATAGCCCCGGGCTTACCCGTGTTAGCCGGATTAGCCATAGGAAGGCTGATTAATCCAACTATGGCGTTAAAAACAAAGAACACCAGCACAACATTCATAAGTTTACCGGACAAAACGAACCCTTTTTTAATGGCTTCTATAACTCCCATATGGTCCCCCTTTTTAATTCAACTTGTAAAACAGCTATCTTGCTATGAGATACACTTTCATTAAATAACAGTATAACGATATTACCACTCAAGTCAAGTTTTTATCGTCGTGCGGATAACTTTTTTGTATATTTACTTTTGTCGATTTATGCGCTCCTGTCTCGGATTACAAAAATATCCGATCAGGCACTTTTTCTTTCTTCAAACGCCATTTGAAGCGTACCTACATCCGCATATTCAAGGGTTCCGCCTATCGGGACGCCCCTGGCAAGGCGAGATATCTTTACTTTAAGCGGCTTTAGGATCTCAAAAAGATATAAAGCCGTTGTTTCTCCCTCTGTCGTAAAGTCGGTCGCGATTATGACTTCCTCGATCTTGCTGCCTTTAACCCTCTGAACGAGCTCTTTGATCTTAAGCTCATCCGGGCCAACACCATCTATAGGAGAAAGCTCCCCCAAAAGAACATGATATAAGCCGTTATATATTCCGCTTTTTTCCATTGCATAGACGCTTGCGGGACTTTCAACAACACAGATCTTTATTTTATCGCGCGTATTGTCGGAACAGATCGAACAAGTTTCCCGGTCGCTTAAATTATTGCACGTTTTACAGAACCTGATATTCTCTTTTACGTTCTTTATGGACCTTGTAAGTTCTTCGACATCTTCTTTCGCAGATTTTAATATGTGGAAGGTCATCCTCTGTGCCGAACGCGCTCCTATCCCCGGCATTTTACTGAATTGCTTTATAAGCGTTTCCATCGGCTCGGGAAATCCTTTTCTCACGGCATATCCTCCATCATATCCCTCACAACGTGTCCGCCAAAAATATCCATCGCTTGTTCGACCACAGGTTTTATCTCTTCTTTTTCTTTCAAACGTTTTTGACTAGCTTCGAGACTTTTTTCGTGTTTTTCTCCCAAAAATTCAAGAAGCACAAATTCCAGCTTCGGGTTAAATCCTGTTATTTTTTTTATGGCGCCCTCTATTATTGCCGTATTAACAGATGATGACTCAAGCGCTTCTTTATTAAAAGACTGGTCCTTTGCAAAACCGATCACTACTTTATCTTTTCCGAATTCCACGGGTTTGCCCGTACACAAGAAAGTATATACGGACATTTTATCTTTCTTAATAAGATTTAGTAATGTCTTCCAGTGGTTTGACATATTCTCGAAATCCGACGAGAGCGCTTCTGAGCCGCCATTGCCGTTTGTCATGGTACCGTTTTCCAGATCACCGGTATCCTTTTTTATATGAAGGTTTTCCGAGATCGTACTGTTTTTTTCACTGATAGTTTTTGACGCTTTTTTAAAATTATCTACGCTCACATATTCGCCGGCACCCATATTTTCCAGTTTTTCCATAATTTCGGGCAAGGACAACACCGCGCTTCTTTTTGTAAGTTTTATTAGACAAAGTTCCAGGGGCACCCTGACCGAAGAAGCGCTTTTCATCAAGGTAAGACAACTCGATAGGCTATACAGAATATACAGGATCTCTTCCAACGAAACAGTTTCCAGCTGCTTCTTAAAAAGATCCAGCTCATCTTTGGAAAACGCCATATCCGAAGTGGGTTTAGCGACTGTCTTCAATATCATGAGGTCCCTAAAATGGCTTATAAGATTGTTGGCAATAAAAACAGGGTCTTTACCCCCGGAGATCATATCGTCAAGAATATTGGCCGTTTTGACGGTGTCGTTTGAGATAATACCGTCGGCGAGCTTGTATAATTTGTCTTTATGTATCATTCCCAGAAGTTCTACTACTTCATCCATCGTGATACGTCCGCCGGTAAAAGATATCATCTGGTCGAGTATGACCAGCGCGTCCCGCAGACTTCCATCCGCCGTGCGTGAGATCAGGAGCGCCGCTTTCTCGTCCAGATCGATCTTCTCTTTTTTGGCTGTTTCCCTGATCTTTTCGGCTATAACCAAAGAAGGTATCCTTCTAAAATCGAACCGCTGACAACGCGATAGAATCGTAGGCAGGACTTTATGCGGTTCGGTCGTCGCAAAAATGAATTTCACATGTTCCGGCGGCTCTTCCAGCGTCTTTAAGAGCGCGTTGAACGCCCCCTGTGACAACATATGCACTTCGTCTATAATATAGATCTTATACTTGCCTTTTGCCGGAGAGAATTTCACGTTTTCACGCAGCGCCCTTATCTCATCAACGCTGTTATTCGAAGCACCGTCTATCTCGAGGACATCGATATTAGAGGCCGACGTTATTTCGCGGCAGGATTGACATTTGTTGCACGGCGCCTTGTCAGGTCCCTTTTCGCAGTTAAGGGCCTTGGAAAGCAGCCTGGCGATCGAGGTTTTACCTGTTCCACGCGGGCCGCAGAAAATATAAGCATTCGCTATGCGCCCGGAAAGGACGGCGTTCTTAAGCGTCCTTGTTACGACTTCCTGACCGATCACTTCCTCAAAAACCTGCGGCCTGTATTTCTGTGCTAATGTTTGGTATGCCATATATATATGCCCTAATCGTTCTTCCGCTAAAACTCTAAACCCTAAACAAATTCAAAATTTTAAACAGAAAACTCAAAACCGCTGTTTTGGATTTGAAGAATTTGGGTTTTGAGTTTATTTAGAGTTTAGTGTTTTGTGTTTAGTATTTTCCCTCTTGAGCTTTTACTCTAATCAAACTACTATCTTATAACACAGCGGATATCAAAATTCAAGGAACATCGGGTCGGGTCATTTTTCGCTATTTTTCTCAAAATGTGCGATCATTTCACGGCACATTTTATCCCCGTCAAAATATCCTCCCAGAAGTCTGCCGTTCTCCCCTTTAGCCCCTCTTACCGGGCCCGGCCCCATCGGAGTCGGCTGCGGAGCTATCCCGCCGCTCGCGGTGATCCCGACAATCGAACAGGAATCTTTCCACTCTCTAAAACATACCGAAAGAGCTTTAGCGGTTGCTTTAAAAACTTCCAGCACATTTTTGTCTTCCGCCGGCATCCGGTAGATCATATAGCTATACAACGCCTCTTCCGTCATTACATCGTCCCCGAAAGATCCCCCTGAACTTAGGGCGACAGGCACGTTGTCGCATGGCGTCAAAGTAAAAGTGCATGAGGCCCCCTGCGGGAACGGTATACTCTCATTATGGTAAGCTTTCTGCCAAACCCTTACGCCGCTGGCGAACGCTTCGGTGACCGTCTTGACGCACCCAATATACGTCTGTGTTTTCCCTTTTCTGTCAAAATTCTCCATTATATCAGCAGGAGTAAAAACAGGTTTTGCCAGCGTACCGGGCCTTAATATGCCTTGGGAAGCCTC
>JAQUNB010000025.1 GCA_028717825.1 Candidatus Omnitrophota bacterium | reverse complement strand
GGTCGATTCGAGCGTAGCGGCGCTTGAGATGAAAAAAAACGGATACGATGTCATAGGCGTGACGATACAGACTTGGCCAAAAGAAGAATGCGGCGGGGTAGGAAGCGATAAACTTTGCTGTTCGCTCGGCGCTATCCAATACGCGCGCAGCGTTGCCGAGGACTTAAAGATCCCGTATCATGTGATCGATCTTTCAAAAGAATTTTCTGATAAGGTTAAAAAATACTTCGCGGAAGAATATAATCGCGGCCGGACCCCGAACCCCTGTGTGTGGTGCAACAGTGAGATCAAGTTCGGATGCCTTGTCGAGAAAGCGAAAGAACTAGGCGCGGCTAAGATCGCAACCGGTCATTACGCGAAGATCACGAATAGAAACGATAGATTCTATTTATCAGAAGCGGAAGATAAAATGTACGATCAATCCTATTTTCTTTACAATATTGCCAAAGACAGACTTCCTTTTATAGATTTTCCTCTGGGAGCATATACTAAACAAACCGTAAGGGAGATAGCAAAGCAAAACGGTTTTTCCAGCGCCGAAAGGCCTTCGAGCCAGGACATTTGTTTTGCTAACTCTGACGGTGATTATAGAAAGTATCTGGGAAAACTCGGTGTAAATGTCTTCACCCCGGGAGATATTCTGGATGTAAACGGTAAAGTAATCGGTAAACATCAGGGGGTAGCTTCCTATACCGTCGGGCAACGTCGTGGTCTTAGACTGTCGATGAAGGAACCGGTATATGTCCTAAAGATCGATGCGAAAAACAACACTATCACGGTGGGAGAGAAAGAACGTGCGATGAACAAAAAAATGATAGTTAAGGGATTTAACTGGCTTATGGAAGAAAAACTTACGCATTCCAAGGCATTCTTAATTAGAATCAGGTATAATAGTGACAAGGTAAAGGGGGTTGTGACACCTCTAGCGGACGATACGGCGCTTGTAGAGTTTGATGAAAAGCAGTTCGCGCCCACCCCCGGGCAGGCGGCGGTATTTTATCTTGAGGAAACTGTCGCCGGCGGAGCATGGATAGAAGAAATACTGGAATAAAAACAAATAAAGCATGAATATTTTACGGGAGGCAAGAAAATGAATGAAGCGATAATGCTGATAACCTGTCCCGATAAAAAGGGGATCAACGCTTCGGTGACGGGTTTCATTTACCAGAATAACGGCAATATTATTCACGCAGAGCAGCACACGGACGAACAGACGAATGCTTTTTTTATGCGCATAGAGTGGACCTTAGGGAACTTCGCCGTACAGCGCGACAAGATAAAAGAAAAATTCGAGCCCATCGCCAAAAAATTCAATATGAAATGGGGAATATACTTTTCGGACGAAATTCCGCGCGTCGCGATATTCGTGTCTAAACACCTGCATTGCCTTTATGACCTTCTTTTAAGGCATCAAGGCGGACAGTTCTCCTGCAAAATACCGGTTATTATCAGTAACCATCCGGATGCGCGAGCGGTCGCGAAAGAATTCGGCATAAAATTTGTTGAAATGTCGGCAGGGAAAGGCGGTAAGGCGGGGAGAGAACGAAAACAGCTAGATATCCTTAAAAAAGAAAAGATCGATCTTGTGGTCTTCGCAAGATACATGCAGATCGTCGGGCGGGATTTTGTGAATGAGTACAGTAATAGGATCATAAATATCCATCATTCATTTTTGCCGGCGTTCATAGGCAAAGAGCCGTATGTGCAGGCTTATCGTAAAGGGGTAAAAATAATAGGGGCAACAAGCCATTATGTTACGGAAAAATTGGATAAAGGCCCGATCATCGAGCAAGATACGGTAAGGATAAGTCACAGGGATTCTCTTGTTGATCTGGTAAGAAGCGGTGAAGATCTGGAAAAAGTTGTGCTTAGTAGAGCCGTTCGCTGGCACTTGGAGAGGAAAATACTCTGCCATAGTAATAAAACAGTTGTTTTTAATTAGGCGAGAAGCATTGTTTTTATAGCGTGTTATAGCTGTAATCGAGAAGAGTTGCTTGGATAATCGAAAATGGATTATAATTAAGCCGGTATTTTGTCCATTTTTAATTGTCGATAGATAGTTACATAGATTTTTGCGTAGTGGAAATTTGGTAGCGGGGGACGGGATCGAACCGTCGACAACACGGGTATGAGCCGTGTGCTCTGTCCAGCTGAGCTACCCCGCCGCGAAACAGGAATAGATTATATGTTAAAGAGTGGTCTTTGTCAATTATAGGGAGGAAAGATACAATGAAATGGTTACTTGGCGCGATCTTTGTGATTTTTTTTATATTTGTTGTGGCAACTACTATTTTTGCGCAACGGGCTCTTGTCGGCGGGGGATCTATGGACAATGTCCCTGAACCTAAATTGATCTCGCCAATAACCGAGGAAGTCAATATTAAGGATCAGAGCGTTCTTAAATTCAAATGGAGCCCTTTTGAGGGTGATATAACGAAAAGGCGATATTATGATTTTCGCTTATATAAAGGTAGAGACATGGTCGAAACAACTTTAATTTACAAGGAAAAAGTGGCCCCGGAGAAGCATGAAATGGATTTGGGTGCCGATATGTTCACGGCTGGGGAGACCTATACATGGTGCCTGCGTCAGGTATACTACGGCGTGGCGGGTAAGAGTTTGCGTTCTTTCCAATCTTTTCGTGTGATTAAATGACAGAATGAAATTACACATATTACATTGCGGGGGGCGGGCATGTCTGTACTCTGCGATCGGGCACTAAAACTTAATATAGAAAGGGGTAAGAATGAAAGCTAAGAAGAGTCTAAAAAAGCTATCGATGTCCCACGTTTCAATATTCAAGATCAAAAATAGGCGCGGGTTTGCCGCTACATGTAAGGACAACTTGACCGAAGGCTCGTCCAAACCGCAGGCTATCAGCAGGATGAACAAGGCTCTTAGAAGGATGGGGTTCACCCTGGGGCAGTAATCATATTAAACTTCGGGCCGGAAATTTGTGCAAGGTGCTATGTCCGGCTCGTATCCTAAACTATTTAAATGATAACCGCAGTTATTTCAATATCTGTTTTTTTGGTCGTGATCGTCATACACGAGGTTGCCCATGGTTATGCCGCGTATCTTTTGGGTGATTCGACCGCGAAAGACGCCGGCAGGCTCAGCCTTAATCCGCTGGTTCATATAGATATTATTGGGACAGTAGTGCTGCCTGTGATCCTTTTTCTGACTAAGTCTCCCGTTATCTTTGGATGGGCGAATCCCGTTCCGATCAACCCGTATAACTTCCGGCGTCCTAGATTGGGGCTCTTTTTATCATCTCTGGCTGGGCCGGCTTCCAATTTTATTTTGGCGGTTATTTTTGCCGCTCTCTTAAAATTGAAAATATTCGCCCCGGAGACTCTCTTTTGGCTCTTTTTGCTATACGGCGCATATGTAAGTTTAGTTTTGGGTATCTTCAATTTAGTCCCGATCCCGCCGCTTGACGGCGCGAATATACTAATTTCTATCCTACCGGCACGATTTGCCGCATGGTACATGAGTATTGAACGTTATGGTCTAATTCTCCTTATCGTGTTACTATACTGCGGGTTGTTCAATAAGGTCATTCTGCCTTTAACTCAAATCCTGATCAAACTTATTTTAGTGTAAATTGCGCATGCGTATTTAAACTTTTCCTCCCGTTGTAAGCGTTTACATTTTTATTGACTTATTTAACTTTTGTAATATAATAATCATTATTGAAAGCGCTTACAAAAACGTTATCTTATCAAAAAATTATCTTATCCGGAGTGTAGTGATAAAGACGATTCAAGATATCGCGAAAGAGTTAGACCTCTCAACGGCTACCGTTTCACGGGCCCTCAACAATCACACTGAACACTTAGTAAAGAGTCAAACAAAGCAAAAAATTTTAGATTTCGTGAGAGAAACAGGGTATAAACCCAATATTAAAGCCCGGGGCTTAGCCAAAGGGAAGCTTACGGATCTTTTCCTTATTTCCTCCCAGATGGTTGTGGGGTCTATTTTTTATGATGAGTATTTCTCTAATCTGGTCAGAGGGATTCACAGCGTTACCGCGCCCACCGAATATTCGTTGGTTATCTTGCCGGTGGAAAATACCTATACCGAAGAAGACATATACAATATTTTGCTTAACAACGAGACAGCAGGTCTCATCTTGTCTCCTTATTGTTCACATCTCAATTTTCCTTTTGATGTAATAAAAAAATATTCATTTCCTGTCGTTACTCTGGATATTGAGATAAAGTCTGAAAATACATACGCCATATTGTTGGATCATAAAGAGGCGGGGTATTTGGGGGCCAAGAGTCTTGTTGAAAAGGGATATCGAAATTTAGTGCTAGTCTCAGACATTAAACGTTCTTTGCATTCCGAAATGCGCAAAGAAGGTTTTTATGATTTTTTAAATGAACGAAAGCCAAAGGATGTAACCGTAAAAAATATCGAGATGTTGCTTAGCTATACTTCAAGCCAGTCCGTATTGGAAAAAATATTGGGAGAAAGTAAACTGCCGGTAGGTGTCTTTGCTTTAAGTGATGAAATTGCTGTCGGGATCGTTAATTATCTAAAATACAAAGGGCTGAGATGTCCGGAAGATGTGGGGGTAATCGGATTCGATGGGCTTTCTATCCGGAAGTATGCCATCCCTGCAGTAAATTCTATTGGTTTTTCGTATTCAAAGATCGGCGAAATCGCCGCACAGATCTTGATTGATGTTTTAAGCGGCAAAGAGAGAAACAAGACCACTTTTATTAAAGCGTATTTGACCGAAGGTGAGTCTTTTTGATATAAATAGTGTTTTTTGAAAAAATGTAAGCGCTTACATATTCTCAAAATATTTACCTAAAAAAAAGGAGTAAAAATGTTCACAGAAAAAGAAATCGATATTGTTGTAACTCTTATAGAAGAAGAGATGTCTAATTCCGGACATTCCGGCGATAGTGATGCGCATGAGTTAATTGCTAAATACAAAGGGACGTTGGCCGGAATTGAAAAAAAATTAAAAGGTGCTTATTCAAAGCAAGGATAGGATTGCGTGAAACCCGTTAGTTTATAATTCTAAAATAAGATTTTTTCAAAAAAAATGGCTAGTGTAAATAATGTGTATTTTGGTTAACAAATCTTTAAGCTATGTCGCTAAAAAAGCCATATCTGTTATTTTGATGTGTGCCTTGATCTTTTTGGATATTTTGCCCATTTATGAAGCAAAGGCACTCATGGTGTGGACAGAATTCCAGCAGGTCGAGACGCAGGTGCATATGCTTGCGACGCTTATCCGTAGCCGTACTGTTTCCCCATCTACAGAGCTTGACCGTAAATTATTAAATGACCATTATAATCTGGTATATTTACTTACACGGGGCGAAAATGCCGGAAAATTCATGGTTTCAGAAAACATTAATGATTTTGATCTGGTCAAGTCTGCTATTGAGACCGATTTTTTTACTTTTGTGAGGATACTGAAATATAAGAACCCTGTCGTGTATTCTGGGATAAAAGATCTGATCATGGAGGAGTTAGCCAAAAGTAATAGTCCATTCAAATTTTCTAAGGGAGCAGAGGATGCATTGTCCGAAGATCCAGATCTTGTGGTTCCGGTTGTCGTGTCAAAAGCGTTGGCGATCCTGTTTTGTGAAAAATACCACCTTCTTTCGGCGACAACGAGGGAATCAATAAAACAAAATCCGGAAGAGTCCTATTGTCAAAAAAACATTTGTCCTCTAATAAGCTCGGAAGAGAATAAGAAAAAGTATTTCAGGCGAGGTCTTTTTATCAGCGAGGAGGATGCGGGATCGCGGTGGCAAGCAATAGAAGAAGCCTTAAAACATGGAATTCTCGAAGAAGCGGATAATATTTTTTCCGTCCCGGAAGAGGTCTCTAAAGAGACTATAACCGCGGAAGGTTTGGCCAACTATTTTGATGCTGAAGAGCTTGATCCCGGCCAATGGCATACAGTTGCGGAGCAAATTCAAGTGTATTACAAAACGCATGGTGTAAGTATTTCTGAGCCTCTTAGCTTGTCTGTCGCAAAAGTCGCATGCAGTCTATATAAAGATCCCAGTGTATACTCCAGAGAACTTTGTGAACAGCTGAATATTGATAAAAAAACATTATGCGATGTTTATGCGCTAATACAAATAGCGCCGTTATTTCATGATCTGTTTCTGGATTATTCCAGTCATGCTAAATACTTTAGTACGCTTATGTTCCTATGTAATGATCTGCAACTGGTGCAGCATATTATCAAGGGCGAAGTGGCTTGCCCAGTAGAAACAGACTTGCATTTATCCAAGGTGTGTCAACGTGATTGCCGGCATTGTTTCAATCAGGGGGCGGGGTATGAGGATTTTCCCGGTACTCCTTTAGATATTCACACAGTGCAGGAATTGCTTGTGAAAATTAAAAAGGCAGGTGGTCGAATTGTGAACTTTTCTGGGGGTAAGGAGCCTGTCTTAAATGTACAGCTAAAGGATATCATGAGCTATGCCCAAGCGATCGGGCTCGATTTTCAACTTTTTTCAAACGGAATAAACCTTGATAATCTAGTTATTGGTGCGGCCGTTTCTGCTCGAAGGATCAGGATCAGTCTGGATGCCGCTACTCCTGAAACATATTCTATTGTAAGCGGCCTTTCTACCGATAAGGGAGAAGAATATTTTGATAAAGCGGTCAAACATGTCAAACAGCTTACAGAAATCAAAAGGCAAAAAAAACTGCCCGTGCGCATAGGCATATCATTTGTGGCAACACCCTACAATTACAAAGAAATTTTGGATTTTTTGGAACTTGGTAAACAACTTGGCGTAGATTTTATAAATATCAGTCATGATTATGTAAAGAACACTCCTGAATTTACAAAAGAACAATTACAAGAGCTTGAGACAATAGTTAAGGAGATCGAACAGTCAAAACAACAGGGCAAATACGGCAATTGCGCTATTGTGTTGGCAGAAACTTTTAGCCGGGTCGCCCGCTCGGATAAATATTCGCGAGCGTTGCGAGTTCCAAAGAAATGCAGAGCGCTAATGTATAAGTTCGCGATGGATCCACATGGGAACTTTCATCCTTGTTGCTATTTTGTGGAGCCCGGGGCCATGAACAGTGATTTTATTATCGGCAATATCGAAGAAATGTCTTTTGAGACAATAGTGGAAAGAAGCAAAAGCCTTAATATCGATCCTAATCAATGCCCGGGATGCCATGATTTCGACAAATATACAAATGTGGTATTAGCCAAATTTTTTGAAGATCTGCAATTCGGGGTGGACGTTGACACGCAGCCTTTTATTTCGTTGGAAGAATATAATATGCGAAAGCCTTCTAAAAAATATAGCTTTGCGGAAGATTTTTTAAGGATATATCGTAAGTTTGGGTTCAATGATTTTGATGTTTCGGCGCTTTTAAGATCAGATCCGGTGATCTCGCGATACGATATCTATGCGCTTAGAAAGATAGGGCTATTGTCGAGGTCAGAAAAGATCGGTTTTTTAAAAGTGTCAGGGATGCTAATGGGCAAGACTGAAGAAGAAACCGAAAATAATATTGCTGTTGTGTATAAAATGAGACTTTCTCTTGAAAAAAAAGAAACATCTCTATCTCACTTAGAAGTATTTGAGACAAAGGCAGCATTCGCTAAGGAATGCGTTAAGATGGAACTTAGCCATATGAATCATATGCGCCTATTAAGCGGCGGAAATGAAGATAAAAAATATGAGATCAAGATATGGAAGGGATATATGCCTTGTCCTGGACAACGAGAATCGGTAATGTCCTATATTGAAGGTGCAACACGTAATAAGCAATATGGCGTTTCTTTTGATGACCTAGCAAAGCTTGTAAATTTCGCTTGCGATAATCGCAATAATGAGAACGTTGTTACGATCTTACCATATACATTACTTCGTTCGACCCAGATCGAACGTTTATCAGAAAGCAAAGCAAGAGTTTTATACATGGATATAGAAGGGGACAAGGCACCTAAAGGTGACAAATTTATCCAAATTGAAGGGATTATGACTGCGGGGATGGCGTATCTGACTGGTGATGATTTTGCTCTTATGAGCATGTATCGTATTCTTACCGGAAAAAGACCCGAAATAGATATAAAGATCAGTCAATTACAGGAAACACCGTCGTTGCTTATATTTTATATTAAGCCGGCAGAGATATTTGATATTGATGACTCTGACAGGCTCAACAGGAGATTGGAAAAATTCCTGCGATATGCATAAAACGAAGAATTAAGAGTTGGCATTAATGAGCATAATTGGTACAGAAGTAAAAGTTGAGGCTTTATAAAATAACGATATTTTTTAAGTTTATGTAAGGCTTGCAGAAAACAAAAAAAAAGGAGGGTATATGTTAATAGAAAAAGAAATAGACATTATCCACGCTTTAATTGAGGAGGAGATCATACGGACACAAAATATAAAAGACGAAAATGTCGCCGGTATAGTAGAGCGGTATTGTTTTACACTGGCTAACATCGAAAGCAAATTGCAGGGGCTCCAGAGCGTTCAGAGAACAAAATGTCGTGTGTATTAGACTCAAGGAGTTATCCGGTGATTCTGTTTTAGGCAGGAAAATACCTGACAAACGGGATCCGTTCGTTTGCGTACTGCCGTGGCAACTTGTTTTAAGCGGTGTTTATCAACGGTAATATCAAAGCATACTTTTATTTTTAAATATGTTTTGTTGCTTATGTCAAACTTATCTCCACTGAAAACTACTTCATTTTACGCCCCTTATAGCTTATAATAATCTAAATTTCACATCGAAATATCCTAATTAATTTAAAAACATGAAAGAATTCGAAGCTAAAAAGAAAATTATCGGCATGCTGACGAAGGACAAGGATGATTTTGTCTCCGGGGAGGCAATTTCGCGGGAACTGGAGATCTCTCGCGCGTGTGTATGGAAATATATAGGTATGTTGCGAGAAGAGGGGTACCAGATCGAAGCGTCGCCTCGCCGAGGATATCACATAGGGGCTTTTCCCGACAAGTTGTATGGCTATGAGCTGGAAAATCATTTGAAAGGTACCTTGATCGGTAAAAAACATGTGCATTATTATGACGTTCTTGGGTCGACAAATACGAAGGCATATGAACTGGCTGAAAAGGGAGAAGAAGAAGGCGCTATCGTGATCGCTGAGGAGCAAACGTCCGGAAAAGGCAGACTAGGTAGAAAATGGTTTTCCCCAAAGTCGGGTGGAATATATTTATCGGTTATACTGCGTCCCCGGGCGGAGATCGATACATTACCTGTTCTATCTTTAGCCGCGGGAGCGGCTGTCGCGGAAGCGGTCAACGAATTGTTCGATCTTGACGCAAAGATCAAATGGCCGAACGATGTGTTTGTGAACGGTAAAAAGATAGCGGGTATTTTAGCGGAGATCAAGGCTCAGCCGGATAAGATCGATTTTCTTATCCTCGGGTTAGGTATTAATATTAATTCCTTAGAAAAAGAACTGCCGTTGGAAGGGACAAGCCTAAGAGTGGAGACCGGGCGAGATATAGACAGGCTTAACTTTTTGAAGTGTCTTTTGTCGCATCTTGACAAGAACTATAACGAGTTTAAATTGAATGGTTTTGTGTCGCTAAGGACTGAATGTAAACGGTTATCCATGCTCTTAGATAAAGATGTTAAAGTTAATATTCTCAACAAAGTTATTGAAGGAAAAGCGGTAGATATTGATGAGAAGGGCGCTCTTATGGTTGAAGGGAAAAACGGCAAAAAACATAGGATCTTTAGCGGAGACGTGACACTGTGTAGAGAAAAGCTTAAAGCGTCTAAGGGGAGATGAAAAAATGGAACTATTGGTCGATATCGGTAACACCAATACGTCACTTGCGATCGTCGAGCGAGGCAAGATCGTCAAAAGATATTTTATTCGCACCGAAAGAAAACAGCTGGAACCGGTGAAGATAAAACGCCTTATTGGGAAATATTTTACTCTCATAGAGAAGATTATGGTCGTAAGCGTAGTCCCGCGGTTCCTTAAACTGATAAAAAATAGCTTTACTCAAATATTGCCGCGGGTGCCGGTTGTAATTGTTGGAAGCGATATCCTTGTGCCGATGAAGA